>CAZZNC010000474.1:0-2371 GCA_964655405.1 uncultured Anaerolineaceae bacterium
CGGCCTTGCTGGAAGCGTCCGTGCCCCAGGCCACCGCCGCCGTGCGCGTCAATGGCTTGACGTTGCACTGCCTGGGCACGACGCCCGCCAAGCCGCTCACGCTGCTGGACGCTTATGCCTTCGCCTGTCCCGCGCCTTTTGCGCACGCCTTCGAGGGCGACTTGCTCACACCGGAGCGCTTCTGGGAGCTGCTGGGCACGCTGGGGCTGCTCGCCCCGCCGCAGATAGACGGCTTCGAAACCGCCGCGTCGCCGTCCGCGCACCCGCTGAGCGCGCGCACTCCGCCCGACGAGTTGCTCGCCGAGCTGACCGGCCAGGGGGCGCTGACCGTCACGCCGCTGCACATGGCGCAAATCGCCGCAGCGGTCGCCAATCGCGGCAACGGCGTGCCCGTGCACCTGGCCGACGCGGTGCGTCCGCCGGACGCGGACGCCTGGCAGCCGCTCGACGTGCCCACGCAACAGCCCGCGCTGCTGCGTCCCGACGTGGCCGAGGCGTTGCGCCGCGCCATGCAAGCCACCGCCAAGCGCAATCCGGCGCTGGCGCACGTGGCACCGGACGGCATGACGCTTTTCGGGCACGTCGCGCTCGCCTACGCGGGGCCGGACGCCACGCCGTATGCGTGGTTCGTGGGCTTTGCGGAATACACGGACGCGGACGGTACGCCGCGCACGGTGGCGCTGGCCGTTTTGGTGGAAGACGCGCCAAACGTGGACATCGCGGCGGACGTGGCCGCCGCTGCCTTGCGCGCGCTGTTCCAACAACCGGAGACAGAACCATGAGCACCCTTGAATACGCGAATTGGTTAGGCGGCCAAGCACTGCTCTTTATCGTCCTCCTGTGGCCCGTCAGTTTGGCGCTGTTGACCTTTATCGCCATCAGCGGCTATTGGACATTCGAGCACCAAAGACACCCCCTCCGCCGACAGCATCTTGGGCTGTTGATTCCGGCAGCAAGCATTCCCTTGCTCTGGCTGGCCGGCAGCGTCTTTGTAAACCAATCGCGCTATGATCCCATCCTCGACATGATCCTTGACCTGTTGTTAGTCTTTTCAGCCTCTATCCTTTTTGCGCTCAAAAAGACCCGGCTCTTTGCGCTTTCCGTGCTGCTCTGGATACTATGGTGTGCGTTTTGGAGCGCGGCTGTAGCCACCATGTCCATCACAAACATCTGGCTGTAACAAACGCTCTCTCATTCAAGACATTTACGGAGTTCAACCGATGCAAAAAAGATATGTGCACATTCTGATTTATACCCTGGTGACGCTGCTGGTGCTTTCTTGCGGCGGCACGTCGCCCACCCCCACCCCAACCGCCGCGCAAGATAGCGACTTTTGTGGCGACCCGGCCACGCCCATCCACGACATTCAGGGCGCGGGCGACCATACCCCGCTCGGCGGACAACAGGTGACGGTGGAAGCGGTCGTCGTGGGCGACTATCAAAGCACCATCAACGAACTGGGCGGCTTCTTCATCCAGGAAGAGGACGCCGACGCGGACACCAACCCGCTCACGTCCGAAGGCGTTTTTGTGGACAGCAGCATGATGCACGTGGACGTACACGTCGGGGACGTGGTGCGGCTGACCGGCACGGCCTTCGAGATGACCGAAAGCGGCGTCTCCCTGACGCAAATTCGCCGGCTCAAACGCCTGGTGATCTGCGAAAGCGGCGCCAGCGTCACGCCCGCCGAAGTCAGCTTGCCGCTGGCCGCTCCGGACGATTGGGAACATTACGAAGGCATGTTGGTCACGTTCGACGAGCCGCTGACCGTCACGCAGCTTTACAACCTGGGACGCTACGGCGAGATCATGTTGGCGGAAGGGGGGCGGCTCTATCAACCGACCAATGTGGCGCGCCCCGGGCCACAAGCGCAAGCAGTGGCCGAAGCCAACGCGCGCCGCGCTATCACGCTCGACGACGCAATCAGCACACAGAACCCCGACCCCCTCCGCTGGCCGAGCGGCGGGCTGAGCTTGAATCACCTGTTGCGCTCCGGCTACAAGGTGAAGGGCCTGGTCGCCGTGCTGGATCAACGGTACGGCACGTACCGCTTGCAGCCAGTCAACGACCCAATCTTTGTACCCGACACGCCCCGCTCCCCCGTGCCGGAAGTCAGCGGGAACTTGCACGTGGTTTCGTTCAACGTCAAGAATTTTTTCAACGGAGACGGGCAAGGCGGCGGCTTCCCCACGCCGCGCGGCGCGGACACACCGGAAGAACTCGAACGGCAGCGCGCCAAGATCGTGGCGGCCCTGGTGGCGCTGGATGCGGACGTTTACGGCTTGGTGGAGATCGAAAACGACGGGGACGGACCGCGCAGCGCCATTGCGGAGCTGACCGACGCGCTCAACGCGGCAGTGGGCGAGGACGT
>CAZZNC010000475.1:0-2369 GCA_964655405.1 uncultured Anaerolineaceae bacterium
GTCCAAAAGTCCAGCAAAACGATCTTGCCGCGCAAATCCGCCAGCCGAACCGGTGCGGAGGTGTTGATCCATTCTGCATCGGCGGGGAATTCCGGTGCAGTGATCGTGCCCTGATAGGTGAATTCTGTGCCGTCGCCGTCGTCGGAGCCGTCCCCGCCGTCTTGGGCCAGCACGCCGCCGACGCTCAGCGCCAGCGTGGTCACCGCGACGATTGCGATAGCGATATACATGCGTTTCATCTGCTGTTTCCTTATCGTTTGCCGTGTGTGATGAGATTGCCTTGTACAGTCTATGCTGACACCCAAACCTTACACTGCGCTGAACAAGAAATTAGAGCATCCTCAGAAGAATTGCCAGCCAGCAACACCAAACACAACCCGCCTTTTGCAACAAAAAGGCAGGCTGTGTACAAAGTGGCTAGGGGCACGCCGCCTCAGCGGAGGTTATCCAACCAGGGCAACCGCTCGCGTTCGTTGTCCGGCACACTGCCGCGCGCGAACTCTTCCACCAGCGCCGCGCGCCCAATCTCTCCTTCCCACGCCACCAGGCCGTAGCCCTTGGCGTAAGTGTAGCGCTCGAAGGGTTGGGGCTTGGGCTTGCCGTCCGCGTCCTCGTAAGCTGCCAACACCGCCACGTCGTGCAGCGCCACCCCACTCGAAAGCTGCAAACGGCGGTGCACAGCCTCCAGCTTGATCCACGTTTCATGCACAAAATGCTTGCTGGGAATTTCCGCGCCGTCGCGCTTGCGGCGAAAAACAACCGTTGGCGAGCGGAAAAAGAGCTTGCCGACCGTCATCTTGCGCGGCAACCAGGGGCTGCCGTATTTTCCGCTGCTCATCAGCGTATAGACTTCGCCATGACCGGCGGACGTATCCGTGCCACGATAGATGAAATGCGCGTCGGCCCAAAGCTCTTCCCACTCGCGCCCCTTGACGTGGTAGAAACGCCCATCTTCGATTTGCGTTTGCACGCGCTGCCGACCGCCGCCGTCCCAGTCGTAGGCCAAATCGTAAAGCCGCCCGTCTCCGCGCATGAAATCCAGCATATCGAAAGTTTGGTCGGGGTCGAAAACATCAATCAGCGCGTACAAATCGTACTCAAAGAACTTGCCGCGTGGATCGCGTCCTTTCCATGTGCTGCGGTACAGGTCGGGAGCGTGTGGCGCGGTGAGTTGCAGAGAAATTTCGCCCGTTTTCCCGGGCGCCAGTGGCGGCAGCGGCACAGCTTGCGGCCCCCTCATACGCTCATCGCCGAAAAAGGCCAACTCGTAGCCCGCCCCCCAAGTGGACGTGCCCGTGTTGCGCACGCGCCAGGTCTTGATGAACGTCGTGCCCGGGCGCATCACTGCACCGTCCGGCACGGTCACGTCCGCCACATAGCTCAGCTCGTCGAACTGCTGCGCCACTTCCGGCACTTCGATCAGCGCGTACAGATCGTACTCGAAGAACTTGCCTTGCGGATTACGCCCCTTCCATGTGCTGCGATAGCTGCCCGCTGCGTGTGGCGCGGTCAGTTGCAAGGAAACCTCGCCCGTTTCCCCGGGGGCCAGCGGCGGCAGCGGCACGGCTTGCAGCCTCCCCATGCGTTCATCGCCGAAAAAAGCCAACTCGTAGCCCGCCCCCCAAGTGGACGTGCCCGTGTTGCGCACGCGCCAGGTCTTGACAAACACGGCCCCGGGCTGCACGGTTTCTCCATCCGGCACGGTCACGTCCGCCACATAGCTCAACTCGTCGAGCAACTGTCCCTGTTGGGCCAAAGCTGGCACCTGGATTTCCGCGTACAGGTTGTAGTCGAAGCGTTCGCCGTCTGCGTTGTGGAGCATCCATGTGCTGCGGTGGCGTCCGGCTTGCTGCGGCGCCGTGAGCCGCACCGCGATTTGGATTTCAGTTTCCGGCGGCACGGCGTGCCCCAATTTCACCTGCTCCGGCCCGTCCATGCGCTCGTCGGCCACGTGGCGCAAGGTGTAGTCGGGCGTCCAAGTGGTGGTGCCCGCATTGCGCACGCGCCATATCTTGACGAACGTTTCCCCGGGCCGCACAATCTCCCCGTCCGGCACGGTTTCGTCCGCCACGAACTCCGCGCGGTCGTAAGGGCGCGTTTCTGTGACCTTGATCTCGGCGTAAACCGCGTGCGGGATCAGCAGACCGTCCGGCCCGCGCAATTGCCAGGTGCTGCGATGTGTGCCTGCTTCCCCTGGTGCGGTCAGCGGCACGCTGAAGTCAACTTGTTGCCCGGGTTCAACGGGCACGGTGGGCAGCGAAACACTCTCCGGCCCGTTCATGCGCGCGTTGCCGGCAAAGACAAACTTGTAACGTGCGTCCCAAGCACGCGAGCCGGTGTTGCGCACGCGCCATGTTTTGGTAAAAGCC
>CAZZNC010000476.1:0-2345 GCA_964655405.1 uncultured Anaerolineaceae bacterium
CACGCTTGGGCACTTCCGGCTGCGCGGTGTAACGGCGCGAAGCGTAGTAAAGGAAATTGTTGCGGTTGTTCAGCTCGTCGCGCACGCGCACGTAATCGTACTCGGCAGTCAACCCGGGATCGCCGGCGTGTTCCACAAATTCGAAAATTTGCGCCTCTTCACGCAGCGCAAAGCCGCTGAGCAAATTCGGAATGGCGTGGATGTTGCTGGAAATGAAGTACACCGGACGATCTTCAAGCTGCACGGCGGCCTGATGGCGTACATGCGCCCACCAACTGGACGTGGCACGCTGGTAGTTGATGTACGTGCCCGCCAACAAATGCGCGGACATGCGCTTGGGCGCGCGCGCGATCTTTTGCAACGTGGGCAACATCGCCTCGCCCCAAGCGTCCTGCAAGCGGCTAATGTCTTCGGCGCTCATGCCCAGCGCCCGCCCCAAATCAGCGGTGCGTCCCAAACTGGCGTCCGCGCTGTACGCCGCCAAGCTCGCCTGTGCCGTCGCCGATTGCAGCAGCGCGTGGAGCTTGTTCCACTCGATTTGATAGGCCACCAGCATCGGGATCAAGTCGTCAATGTCCGAACGGCTGGCAATGTAAACGGCCAGCGTGCCCTGCCCATCGTAAGCGATGCGTCGCCGACGTGCCGGTGCACTGACCCGCTCCCATTGGTCCACGTCCTGGTAACCGTGTTGACGGAAAACGCGGTCAGTCTGCCCCAAGACCACCAAATCCGCGTCCGCGATGCAAGCCGGCAAACGCATCGTCGCGTAGTACAGCGCGGAGGCGTCCGGTGTGGCGTCGCGCCCGTGCGGATGCAAAAGCGAATTCATCGCCAAATGCGCTTCGATCAGTGCGTCGAGCTGCACCGCGTGGCTGGAGCGCAACAACGAGTAGTACGTGCGGATGTACAGATCGACTTCTTCGCTCCCCGTGCGGGGTACGGTTCTATCCATAAACTTATGTGCTCCCTAGCAGAAATTCCGCTGTGCGTTGTGCCGGCGGGATCGAGCCTTCACGCGGCAAATACACGCGCACCGGAATGTCCAAATCCACCAATGCGCGGCACATCCTCGGCCCAACGTCCGCCCAGGCAAGTTGCCCCAACCCGCATCCCAACGCGGGCAAGGCCAATGAGGTAATCCCCTCGCGCCGGTAGTTGTCGTGCAACCATTCCAACCCCTGCTCAATGCCTGCCAAGTCCGACTTCTGCCGCCAATGGCGCTTGGTGGGGAAGAACAAAAACCACGTCTCGCGGTTGGTGAGGCGCATACTGGCCGGATCTTCGGCCATTTCCTCGTCGAGCGACTTTTCGCGCTTGTAAAGGTATGGGCGGCCCATGACCAGCTCGCCGCTTTTGCAAACGTGCCGATATGCGACAAAAGTGTCGGGGAACTGGAACTTAGCGCGGAAAGCCAAGCCCTTACCCATCACGCCCACCGTGTTCACGGTGATGGTGAGCGTTTGCATACCGGAAAAGAACATATCGCCCTCGATCAAATGCAAATCGGGCGTCAGTTCACATTCACTTTTCGGCGCAAAGAACATATGCGGCTCTGGCACAATCTCCACAGGGTGATGAGGCAATGCCGCTCGAAGGTATTTTGGGGCATATTTTTGGGCCTGATGATCGCGCACGTAGATCGTGGTGATGTACTCCGGCGGCACACGCTCCGGCACGAGCACCTCGGCCATGATGCGATGCTTTGTTCCCCGTTTTTCGGCCCAAAATTCGACGTTGACTTCGTGCAAAATATCCTGCAAACGCTGTAGGCTTTCATCATGCGTCCATATTTCGGACTTCGCACTAGCCGCGTTGCCGGTGGTGATGAACACATCGGGAAGGTCGAGCACTTCCTTTTTGACACCGAGCACCACCACGTCGCGCTCTTGGCCCGCGTTTTCCCGCAGCACACGGTAAAGCATCGGGTTACGCGGCTGGAAATAGAGGTTAGCAAATTTCCACAAAGAGCGGCCATCGGGAACTGTGCGGGATTGGCGCTTGGAAACGCTCGCGTGATCATAGAGCCGCACATAGTTCATGCGTCGGCGTTCGATTTCCGCGTGTGAAAGGATGCCGTGCTCCAAGATCGAGGGGACGTTTTCCAGGTGCGTGATGTAATAAAGTTCACGAAAACGCCTGTGCCGTTTACCGCTCATCGCACCTTCCTAGCCGCTACCTCACGCTACGCCATTTTACACCGGAACGCCCCCCAGCACGATCCCCAGCGCTATCAGCAACAACGTGCCCAGCGCCAGCACCGCCTGCACGATGCGGCGGCGGCGACGGTTCGGCAAACGCGGCGGGCGCGGCTGGGGACGCGGCACCGGCGTAGGTGCGGACAACAG
>CAZZNC010000477.1:0-2331 GCA_964655405.1 uncultured Anaerolineaceae bacterium
CGAATAGAGCACGCCGCCGGTGGTGCGGGCTTCGGTGGGCTGGATGCCGTAGGCAGGCCAGAGCAGGAACACGGCGGCGGCTAACAAGGCAAAACCGAAGAGTACCGAAAGGAACTTGCGCATGGCTTTTTCCCTCTGCGTGATCGCGCCCGTGTGTGGTGACGTGTGCGGAGTGGGCGTCAAGCGTTCGGAAGGTTGGCGACGATGGCCTGCCAATAGTCGGCGTACAGGCCCTTGTGGTGTTGTCCCAGGGTGGCGGGGTGGGTGCCGTCGAGCACGGCCAGCACGTCGGTCAGCCAGGCGTGCAGCTCCGAGGCGTTGGATTTTTGAGCGGCCTGGTGCATATTGTGCACTTCTTGGGCGACCACGTCGCGTTGGTCGGGCGAGACGGTCAGCACGGCCACGAGCGCTTCGGCCACAGAACGCAGCAAGCGTTCCATGGATAGATCGCTGTCGTCGTCCAGTGGTTGGAGCTTGCCGGTGGTTAGGCCTGTGAGCAGCGCTTCCCAGGCGTAATCGTAGACCGTGCCGGTTGGCAAGCGGTCGTTGGGCGTTTCTAGCAACGAAAGCACTGCTGCCACGAAGAGCATTTCGTCTTCCAGCCCCTGATGGCGCGCTTGCTGGAGCAAATCGAGCAAGTTGGCGCGCCATTCGTCCCGCAATTCAGGGCGCGCGAGGATCACAAGCAAAGTATTGTTGACAATTTGGTGGATTTGCTCTGAGTTTAACGCCTGCGTCACGGTAGCTCCCTTACTTCGGAAAATGGCTCTTGGCCCAATAATACCGTGAACGGACGTTGTGTGCAGGGGGCTTGTGCGGCGCGCACGTCGCCCGCCGACTCGCCACTTTCGCGGCGGTCGGCGACCTCGCGCGCGCCGCCTGTCCGCTCAGCGGCGTTCAGGGCGCGTAGAAGGGCGCCGGAGTAAACATCAGCAAGAATAGGATCGCCGTGCCGATGCCGATCAGTGTGCGTGTGCGGCCCAGTGGCAGCAGATCGTCATAGGGGGGCGGATGCCGTAAGCCTGTGAGAAAACCCATCAGCGCCCAAAGCAGCCAGGCCATCCAGAAGCCTTGTAAGCCCAGCAACACCAGTCCGATGAACGTCACCCAGGCCAGCCGCCAAGCGCGTTTGCCCAACAGCGCATAGGACACGTGTCCGCCGTCGAACTGGCCGAGCGGCAGCAAGTTGAGTGCGGTCAGCAGCACGCCGAACCAGGCGGCCAATGCCATCGGGTGGCTGTAAAAGACGAAGCGATCCAAATTGATCGCGTCCAGCACGGGCGCGGCGAGCCAGTCCAGCAGTGGCGGGTTGGCTACGCGCCGGATGCCGAGCTGTAGCCACATTTCCGGCAAGCCCACCGAGGGCGGTTGCAACAGCCCGATCACGTACAGGGGCAGCGCCACCACCAGCCCCGCCAGCGGGCCGGAAATGCCCACGTCGAAAAGTGCGCGGCGGTTCATCAGCGGGCTACGGATGAAGATCACCGCGCCTAGCGTGCCCAGCGAGCCGGAAAGCGGCAGCGGGATGAAAAATGGCAACGTCACTTTGACCCCGTGCAACCGTGCGGCCACGTAGTGCCCCATTTCGTGCACGCCCAGGATGGTGAGCAACGTCAGCGAAAAGGGCAGCCCGTCCCGCAGCACCGCGCGCAATGTGTGCGTGTTCCATGTGGGCAGCGCCTCCCAAGCCGCGCGGGGCGGCATCCCGCTCAGCGCCGCGCCCATGACCGTTGTGGTCAGCAACGTGACCGCCAACAGCAACAGATGCACCCACGCGGGCGCGCTGAAACGGGCTTCCGGCAGCTCGCCCTGGATGGCGACGACGGCGATCTCGTCCTCGTCCCGCTGCAACATCGGCGTGAAGCCCAACGGGCGCAGCCGTGCGCTGACCTGCTCATAAGCGCCCTCAACGGGGATGCGCAATTGGCCGCGAAAAATGTAGACCGCTTCCCCGCTGCGTCGATCCTCGCGCACTTCCTCGCCGGCAATGGTCAACACGTCCGCCAGCGCCGCGTGCAGTTGCTGTTGGAGTGAGACAGGGGCCGATGGCGCGTTCCACGAGGGGGAGGCGCTGCGCAGATCACCGAAGGATTCGGGCAGGCTCATAGGCGATTTGCCTTTCCTGGAACTGTGACGGTCGAGGGCGGGGCGGCGCGCGCGAGGTCGCCGCGAGCCGTGCCCGTCAGGGCGTGGCGAGCAGGCTGCCGACGTGCGCGCCGCCAGGCGCGCGACTGCTGTCGCGCGCGCAGCGCGGTAGCGCTGCACCCCGCTCACACTTTCGGAAGCACGATGCGCTGTTGTCCCTGATATTTGCCGCGCTTGTCCGCGTAG
>CAZZNC010000478.1:0-2310 GCA_964655405.1 uncultured Anaerolineaceae bacterium
GAGGTGCGCCGCCTGGTCAGCGAAAAATGGGCACGCTACGGTTTGGAATAGGAGGCGCACGGCATGGGATCGGCGAGCGAAAAAGCAAAAGCGTCCGCGCGCGCGCGCGGCTTGCGCCCGGGCACGTTGGCCTATAACCTGCGCGTTTTTTTGGACCTGGTGCGTTTTGAACACACCATCTTCGCGCTGCCCTTCGCCTATATCGGTATGGTGCTCGCGGCGGAGGGGCTGCCCACGTTGTGGCAATTCGCCTGGATCACGGTGGCGATGGCCGCCGCGCGCACGCTGGCCTTTGCCGTCAACCGCCTGGCCGACCGCGCTTACGACGCCACCAATCCCCGCACCGCCAACCGCCCGACGGTCACCGGCGCGATCAGCACGCGCACGGTGGCGCTTTACGCGCTGCTCGCGCTGGCGCTGCTGGAGCTGGCCGCCGCGATGTTGGGGCGCTTGCCGTTGCTGCTTTCGCCGATTTCGGTGGCTTTTCTGGTCGGCTACAGCTTCACCAAGCGCTTTACCGTGCTGGCGCACTGGGTGCTGGGCTTCACGGACGCTTTGGCGGTGGGCGGTGGCTGGCTGGCCGTGCGCGGCACGTTCTTTTCCGCCGACGACCTGCCCGCCTGGCTGCTGATGGGCGCGGTCACTTTTTGGATCGCCGGTTTCGACCTGATTTACGCCTGCCAGGACGTGGAGCACGACCGCCGCGAGGGGCTGCACGCCTGGCCCGCGCGGCACGGGGTCGCCAGCGCGCTACGGCTCGCCCGGGGCAACCACGTGGCGTTTATCGCGCTGCTGGTGGCGGCGGGCGTCGCTTACGGGCTGGGCTGGCCGTACTACGTCGCGGCGGCGCTCACTGCGCTGATGCTGGTCTATGAGCACGGCCTGGTTTCGCCGAACGACCTAAGCCGCGTGGATGTGGCCTTTTTCAACATGAACGCCTACATCGCCGTAACGCTTTTTGCGGGCGTGTTCGCCGCGCTGGTTGTCGGGTGAGCGCGTCGGTGAGCTGGGGACGAATGTCCCTTGCTGGGGGTGCGGGGGCGAAGCCTCCGCGAACGCCTTTTGTCCCGCAATCCGCAAGTACCGTGTGAGAGATCCATTTTTCATCACAAGGAGAGTACAACGACATGCGTCACAAAACGTTTTTCGCCCTTGCTGTTTTGCTGATCGCTGCATTGGTGGCGCCGGTGCTCGCGCCGCACGCCGCCGCTCAGGAGCCGGTCACGTTGCGCTTGGGGCTGCTGCCGATCCTGGATACGCTGCCCTTCTACGTGGCCGAGGAAGCCGGTTACTTCGCCGAGTACGGCGTGCAGGTGGAAGCGATCCCCGTCAACAGCGCGCTGGAGCGCGACCAGTTGCTGCTGGCGGGCGAGATCGACGGCATGGTCAACGACGTGATCAGCGCGGCCATTTTCAACCAGGACGAGCCGCGCATTCAGATCATTTCCCAGGCGCGCCGCGCCTACGAAGACGCGCCGCAGTTCCGCATCCTGGCCGCGCCGGATAGCGGGCTGAGCACGCCGCAAGACCTGGCGGGCGTGGAGATCGCCGTGAGCGAGAACACGATCATCCACTACATCGCCCAGCGCATCATGGAAAACGAGGGCCTCAGCGCCGACGACCTCGTTTTCCGCCCCGAACCCAACATCCCCGTGCGCTATCAGTTGCTGATGGAAGGCGCGCTGAAGGCCGCCTGCTTGCCGGACCCGCTGGCGCAGGCCGCCATCGAAAACGGCGCGATCCTGATCGCGGACGATAGCGTGCTGTGGGAACAGGGTTACAGCCAGAGCGTGATCAGCTTCCGCGTGGACGTGATCGAGGAGCATCCGGAGGCGGTCGAGGCGTTCTTGCGCGCGTGGATCGCGGCGGTGGAGGACATCGACGAAAATCCGGACGCCTACCGCGCGCTGTGGCTGGAAAAAACGCGCGTGCCGGAAAACGTCAAGGACACCTACGCCCTGCCCACCTTCCCCGCCTATGCCAACGTGGAGCAAGACGAGTGGGACGACGCGATGGCCTGGATGTTGGAGCACGACATCATCGAGGAAGCGCCCGCCTACGAAGATAGCGTCACCTTTCGCTTTCTGGACGCGGTCTTTCCGCCGGAATGGACGGCGGGTCTCATCACCGGCGATCCGGCCAACGGTGAAGCGCTCTTTAATTCGCTGGGGTGTTCTGGCTGCCATTCCCTGGAGCCGGATACCGTGCTGGTCGGCCCATCGCTGGTCGGCATGGGCGAGCGCGCCGCTGAGCGTGTGGAAGGCACGCCCGCGCTGACCTATCTGCGCCAGTCCATCACCGACCCCACCG
>CAZZNC010000479.1:0-2300 GCA_964655405.1 uncultured Anaerolineaceae bacterium
GATGATTTTGGTGCTAGGTATGCTGGTGGACGGCATCATCGGCGATTCTCTCAGCTACAGTCCGACTTATATGATCGCCGGAGGTGGCGCGCTGGTGGGACTTTTCGCCGGTGTAATCCTCGCCAATACGCGCCTGGGAAAACCTTTGCCGGACTATTACCAATTCCGGCTGGCGCGTCGCCACGAGCGGCTGGAAAACCGGCTGTTGGGATTAGCGGGAGCGCTTTTCGGTTGGTTGCCGGTGCGTGCCTGGCGGGGGCTGCCGCGTGCAGAACGCGGGCGGCGTGCCATCACCGCCGGATTGCGCGTTTCGCGGCAAATGGTCTTGCTCTATGGGGCGTTGGCTATCGGCGTTTTGGTCGCTTCCGGCATCATGGCGGTGACGGCGGCGCTGTGGCAGCCGTTAGGTTTGGGTAACAGCACGCCCGCCGGCAATCCGCTCACTGCTGTTTCTGCCGGTGCTTGGACGTGGATGGCGATCTGGGCGCTGCTGGTGCTGGTGGCGGGCGGCTTGGTGCGTTGGTTGGGGCGTCCGTTGGCCGGTTTGATCGCGCTGGGTTCGCTGGGCGTGACGTTGGGCGGCGTGTTGAGCTTTGCGCTCGGCGGCACGTTGGAAGCGCTGTTTGGCGACACGAACACGGGCGTTTGGGGGGTGCTGACGCGCTTTTCGACCGGCGTGGTCTTGGTGGAAGGTGCTTTCGCGGCCCTGGGTGCGATTTTCGTTGTGTTCTGGGTGTTGGTGTGGGCGCTGGGCAAAACGCCGACCGTTTTGCTGCTCGGCCTGGTAAGCGTGGTTGTCGTCGGGCTGGGCGTGAGCATGGTCGCAGCAGTGGCTATCCTCGGCCAAGCGGCGTTGGTCGCGCTGATCGTGTTGGCGGCGTTGGCCTGGCTGAGTGTGCGTCTGGGCCTGTGGGGGCGGCGTGCTCCCTCGGCTGAAGTGGCGGCGCTTGGCGCACCGATTCACCGCGCGCCCGCTGTGCAACAAGCGGCACGCCAGGTTTCTCCGGCTCTGTTGGGCATGGCGACGCTGGGCGGCAGTTTCTTGCTGTTGAGCAATGGGCGGCGCGTGGGTATCGTGATTGTGCTGGTGTTGATCGCGGCGCTCTGGTGGCGCTTGCGGCGACATTACAGCGTGGACGGGCGCTTGGTGAAGCGCGAGATCGGCGGGCGGCGTGCGCGGGTGGCCTCGACGTTGCTGGGGTTGACCATTGGCCTGGCCGGATTGAGCTTGGTGGCGCTGACCACCAACGCGGTGACCTACCTTTTGCAGTCCCAAATGGACGAAACCATCGAAGGAAACTTGATCGCGGTCAGTTGGTCTTCACAGCGCATGGCCGACCTCGACGCCACGTTGGGCAGCTTGGACGAGGTGGAAAGCTACGCGGTCTTCAGTACCTATGAGGCGGTGCTGTTGCAAGTCAACGGCGGGCCGGTCGAGCCGAACATACCGGAACATCGCCGCCAGCAGGCGGAAAATAGCAACTGGGACTATCCCGACGAAGGTCTTTCAACAGCGCTCACCGAGCGGGCGAACACTGAGAGCCTGCCGGACTATCGCATGGTTGCCGGACGCAATCTTGGGCCGCAAGATGCGGGTAAACCGCGTGTGATCTTGCGCGAGTCCTTCTTTTCCGAAGAGTATGGGATCGGCGTGGGGGACACGTTGCTGTTTTCGTTTCCCGGTGCGCCCGGCGAAGACGACGACGTGCGCATGGAGTTCGAAGTAATCGGGCTGATCTCGCGTCAGTCACAGCAAAACGGCCTGGAGTCGGCGGGCAATATGTTCTCGGTGGCCCCGGGTGTGCTTTCGGAAGCGGGTGTCAAGCCGGAAATGGTCGTGGCTACCGCGCAGGTGGACGAAACCGACCCCGAAGCGATAGACCGTGTCAAGGCCGAAATAACCCGTCTGCCGGATGTGATGGCCTTTGAGCTGAGCGCGCTCACGCAAATGTTGGAAGATATGGTTGACCAACTCAAGGCCATTCCGACTTTGGTGGCGTGGCTGGCGCTGGTGGCTGGCACGGCGATCATTGCCAACACGGTGGCCCTGGCGGCCCAAGAGCGCCGCCGTCAAATCGGCGTGATGAAGGCTATCGGGCTGAAGGGCTGGCGTGTGCTGGCGATGTTGCTGGTGGAAAACGGCTTGGTGGGTTTCATGGCCGGTGCTATCGGTGTGGTAATCGGTTTTGTGGCTACCGTGATAATCGTGCTGGCGACGCAAAGCCCGCAGGAAATCCGTCACGCGGTTAACTTCGGCGTGATGGGTTGGCTGGTGGTGCTGGCTATTGGCGTGTCGCTGG
>CAZZNC010000480.1:0-2283 GCA_964655405.1 uncultured Anaerolineaceae bacterium
TGCAAGCGTCCCGCGTTCAGATAGCCCGCCGCCACCCGTTCACGCAGCTCCACCAGCGAGGCAACCTCGCGGGTGGCGTCGGCGGCGCGCGCGTAAGCCTCCAGGGACTGTTCCGGTTGCCCTAGCGCCAAATACGCATCGCCGATGCGCTCGTAAACGTAGCTATCAATCAGGCCGGGGCGCGCGGAAAGGTACGTTTGGAAGTCCGCAATGGCGCTCTGCCACTCGCCGAGGCCGAGGTAGGCGTCGCCGCGCAAAAAGAGCGCGTGCGGGGTGCGCGCGTGGGCCGGATATTCGGTCAGGAAGCGGGTAAAGGCTTTGGCCGCCTGCGCGTACAGCCCTTCGCGCAAAGCCGCCTCCCCCAGTCCGAAGAGCGCCAGGGCGCGCGTTTCAGCGTCGGTTTCGGGGCGGGCGCTCACGTCCTCGAAGTAGGAGATCGCCGCCACGTAGTCGCCGTTGTGCAACGCGCGCTCGGCGTCCTGGAAGGCGACGGTCAGCGGCAGCGTGGGCGTGGGCAGCGCGGCGGGCGTGGGCGTGACGTAGGGCACGGTGGGCGTGGCGTCGCCGCGCAGCGCCGGATCGCTGGGCGTGGCGGTGATCACGATCGGCGGCGGCTTTTGGGCGAAGTTGCACGCCGAGGCCACCGCCGCCAGCAGCAAGAGCACAGGTAGGAGCATGTGTTTTCGCATCATGCGCAGATTATCGCTGTTGGCGCGGCGGCTGTCAACGCGGGGAGCATTCGGTTTTTTGGGACAGGCGGCAGAGCAGCGGGGGCGTTGCCCTCGCGGCGCTGGTGCCCGCCGGTCCGAGTGGGCGTTTGCGGTGATCGTGCGTTTTGGGCGCGCCCACCGACGGCGGACGTTCCTTGGCGGCGGACGGTCGCCGAGCGCCTAAGTTCCCATGCTCACCGTGCCGCGTCGAACGCGCAGCGTTCGGCGCGGCGGGGTCAAGGGGGCGAAGCTCCCTTGCGGGGGGCTGGGGGCAGCGCCCCCAGATCCGTATGCACCCGCCTCCAGGGCGCGTTGCGGACGCGCGCGGCTCAGCGTGCGCTCCTCGCCCAGGGCGGTATAATCCGCGCACGCACCAAACCGCACAACACCGAAAGGGGACGCCGTATGCCGCACCGCACGCGCACCGAGCGCGCCATCCTCGCCGCGATTTTGGCGGTGGGCGCGTGGCTGCGCTTCCAACGCTGGGGCGCCATCGAGTACAACATTGACCAAGCCTATCCGGTCGGGCAGGCGCTGCGCACGCTGGAACGGGGCGCGTTGCCGCTGGCCGGTCAGGGCACGTCCGTGCTCTTCGCCAACCCGCCGCTGACCGGCTATTTCTACGTGCCGCTGCTGGCGCTGTGGCGGCATCCGATCATGGCTTACGTGTTGACGCTGGGGCTGAACACGCTGGCGGTGTGGCTGGCCTATCGGGCGTTGGAGCGGCTTTTGGGGACGCGCGCGGCATTGGTCGGCGCGTGGCTGTTTGCGGTCAATCCCTGGATCGTGGAAGACAGTCGCCGCACCTGGGTGCAGGCGCTAACGCCGTTCTTCGTGGCGCTGATCTTCTGGGCGTTGACGCCGGTACTGCTGGGCAAAACGCGCCACCCGCGCCGCCGCACACTGATCGCAGGAGTCGGCCTGGCGCTTTTCGCACACACCTACTTGCTGGCCTATGCGCTGCTGGCGCCGGTGGGCGTGTTGCTGGCGTTGTATTGGCGGCGCGTGCCCAAACGGGCGCTGGCGGCGGGCGCGCTGATCTTCGCGCTGCTGATGGGGCTTTACGCGCTGGGGCTGACGCGCCAATGGGAGGACACGCGCGCCCGCGCCCAAACGTTCGCCGAAGGGAGCGCGCAGCTCCGCACGGAGGCGTTGGAACATGCGCTGCGGCTGGTGACCGGCGGGGGGTATGCGCAGGTGCGCGGGCGCAATGCGCCGCAGGACGACGCCGCGCTGCGTGGGCAACTGAGCGACGCGGCCCATTGGGGCGGCGTGCTGCTGATCGGGCTGGGGATCGGCGTGGCGTTGGAGCAACTGCGCCGCCGCTCGCCGGAGCGGGACACAGCGGCGGTGCTGCTGATCTGGTGGGCGCTGCCGGTGCTGATGATGAGCTACGTTTCGCGCGCCGTGCACCCCTTCTATCTGCTGCTGACCGTTCCGGCGGGGCACGGGCTGGCCGCGTGGGGCCTGGTGCGCGCGCTGGAGGAGCTGCGCGGGCGTCCGCGTTGGGCGCAGCGTGCCGCGTGGGGAGCGGCGATGCTGGCGTTGGGGGCGGCGGGCGCGCTGAACGGGC
>CAZZNC010000481.1:0-2273 GCA_964655405.1 uncultured Anaerolineaceae bacterium
AGAACGCCGTCAAGGGCAACGGGTGGTACACGGTAGAGGCCATTTGAAAGTCGGCGCCGGCGCTTAGGCCCGCTGAGGGTGCGGAAAACTCTACAAATAAGGAGGAGTCAAGATGCCTATCGTCGAACACTTGATCGCCGACACGTTCGGCTCGCACGTCGGCAAATACAGCCAACGGCTGAAAGTAACCCGCGCCAAAGAAACGTTGGCCCAAGCGCCGCTGCTGTTCCTCAAATCGGTGGTGATCAACTCGCGCGGGGTGAGCATCTCCGCCGACGCACTGTCCGCCTGCGCTGAGCGAGGCATCCCCGTCTTTTTCCTGGACGGGCACGGCAACAACTACGCCACGATGTACGCCTCCGGACTGACGGGCACGGTGCTCACCCGACGCGCGCAGCTTTTAGCCTACTATGACGAACGAGGGTTGGCGGTGGCGCGCACCATTGCCGAAGGCAAGATACGCAACCAGGCCGCCAACCTCAAATACCTGGCTAAAACGCGCAAAGAAACCGCCCCGCAGCTCTACGAAGAGCTGCACCGGCGCGCGTTGGAAGTGCTGGACTGCATCGCGTATTTGGAGCGCATCCAAGCCGACACGCTGGAGGAAGCCCGCAACGCCATCATGTCCGCAGAGGCACACGCCGCCAAACGCTATTGGGCCGCCGCGGCCATGGTCATGCCAGAAAGCTATCAATGGCCCGGACGCAAAGGGCGCGGCGCCACCGATCCGGTCAATAGCCTGCTCAACTACGGTTACGGCATCCTGTACGGCCTCAGCGAACAAGCCTTGCTCTTGGCCGGTCTGGACCCTTACGCGGGCTTTTTGCACGCCGACCGTCCGGGCAAACCGAGTTTGGTGCTGGACTTCATCGAAGAGTTTCGCCAAGTGGCCGTAGATCGCCTGGTGTTCGGTTTGGTCAATCGCGGCTTTACGGTGGAACAGGACGGGCGCGGGTTGTTGACGCAAGAAACACGCCGCGCAGTGGCCGAAAAAGTGCTCAAACACGTGGAAGCGGGCGTGCGTTACGAGAAAAAACGCCATCCGCTGCGCTTTGTGATGCAGATGCAGGCGCGGCATTTGGCGACGTTTTTGCGTGGCGAGCGCCCCGCCTATGAACCCTTCAAGGCGAGTTGGTAAGAATGCACGTTTTGCTCGTCTACGACATCACGAACGACCGCAAGCGCGCCAAAGTGGCCGACGCCTGCCAAGATTACGGGTTGGATCGCATCCAGTACAGCGCCTTTTTGGGGCGTCTGAGCCGCAACCACCAAGACGAGTTGATGCTCAAGATCAAGAAGATTGTGGGCAAGAGTGCTTGCAAAATTATGCTTGTGCCGATCTGTGATAGCGATTGGGCAAAGCGTTTGGAGTTTGAACATGCTTGAACAGGCAGACCGCTGGCTTTTCACGATCACCGATTTGAAGCAGTATACGTATTGCCCGCGTATATTCTACTATCAGGTATGCTTGCCGCACATCCGCCCGATGACGTACAAGATGCAGGCCGGGGTAGAGGCTCATGCCGACGAACCTAAGCGCGCGTTGCGGCGTTCCTTTGAGCCGTATGGCGCACAAGAAGGGGAGCGCCATTTTGACGTGGCGGTGCAGTCCAAAACCCTGGGGCTAACCGGCCTGGTGGACGAAGTGGTCGAAACCGCCACCGAATTGATGCCGGTGGATTACAAGTTGGCGCGAAAAGTCGGTTACCACTACAAAATCCAATTGACCGCTTACGCGCTGTTGTTAGAAGAAGCCTACGAGCGAAGCATCAAAAGCGGATTTATCTACCTCATTCCGCACCAAAAGACGGTGGAAGTAACCATCACGCCGAGGTTGCGCCGACAAGTGCGGCGCATGTTGCGCGAGATGCGCACGATTGCCGAGACCGAACACATGCCGCCGCCGACAGATTGGCGACAACGTTGTGCGGACTGTGAATTTCGGCGTTTCTGTAACGATGTGTAGCTGTCTCAACTCCCCCCGTTTTTCGTACAGCGATCGGCTTGCGAAAATTGGATTGGTTAAGGGTGAATTTATGCGCTATAGTCGAGTTGGGCGACCTTCTAGAGTGCGCGCCACGGGGTTTATGAGCCTTTTTAGGTCTCAGATGACCTGTTGGCTGCGCAAATTGTAGGGCGGTTGCTCAATCCATTGGCCCGTAGAGGGTACTGAAACATGAAACCATAGACCCGCTCGAATGGCTCGCAATCGGTTGCTCAATCCATTGGCCCGTAGAGGGTACTGAAACAGGCCATGCTTGACGCCGCTGGCG
>CAZZNC010000482.1:0-2271 GCA_964655405.1 uncultured Anaerolineaceae bacterium
ATCCGTGCTTCTACGCTGGACTTGTTGGCGCTGTTGGAAGTGCAAGCGATCGATCCGATCATCGTGGCCGGGCCGGATTTGGATTGGTTGCCGGAAGATGCGCCGGTTATCCGCGACGAAGACGGGAGCGCGTTTCACTTTGGGCGGCGGCTGGCGGGCTTGATCGAGCGTTATGCACTTTCCCCCGTGATCTACTTTGGGGCGGGCAGCGCGCCGCTGCTGGATGGCGACCTTTTCGAGATGCTGCACGGGCTGCTGCACCGCTCCGAATATGTGCAGGGTAGCGGCATCCCCACGCATATCGCGCTGACCAACAATTTGCACTCCAGCGACTGGATCGGCATTTCGCACGCGCAAGATGCACTGCACATCATCCGCCGTGCGGAGCGGGACAACAGCTTGGCCTGGATGTTGCAGGAAAATTGGGATTACGACGTGCGCGTGCTTTCGGGGATGCGCCCGATTTCCAGCATGGACCTTGATACGCCGGCGGACTTGGCAATCGTGCGGCTGCATCCGCACTGTCCGCCGCATTTGCGGGAGGTGTTGGACGATCCGCTGTTGGCGCGTGTGCCGGTGGATCGCGTGGTGGAGGTGGCCGCGCGAGACGGCGCGCGCTTGGTGTTGGTCGGGCGGGTGTCGCCGCTGGCCTGGCAGGCGCTAAGCAAGAAAACGCAAGCGTGGATACGCGCTTTTTCCGAAGAGCGCGGCATGGTCGCCAGCGAGCGACTGGCGCGCGGCGAGGTGCGCTCGCTGTTGCTGCGGATGGTCGAGTTGCTGGGGCCGGAGGGCTTTTTTGCAGCGCTGGCGGAGGTGGCCGACGCGGTGATCATGGACTCGCGCGTGTTGATGGCGGCGGCGGGGCACTATCCCGACGATGCCGAGCGGTTCGCCTCGGATTTGTACATGCTGGACGCGATCCGCGACCCCTGGCTGCGCACGTTCACCGAGGCGGCGGCGAACGCGCCGATCCCCGTACTGCTGGGCGGGCACGGCGTGGTGGCGGGTGGCCTCTATGCGCTGAGCGACATCGTGGCGGAGCGGCGCGCGGCGGTGTGAGGCTTGTAACTTACCTTGCGATGACAGGGTTGCGCGCGTTGCGGTGTTTAGTGCTCTTTGTCTTTTGGCGGATTGGGATCGTTTCCGTAGCTGTCTTTGCTTTGGATTGTGCCGTCACGTTTCTGGGTGATTAACTCGACTTTGTTAGATCGGGCGATTTCGCGACCAATTTGAATAGCCTCTTGCTTAGTGTCAACCACTCTACTCGGTTTTTTAGAACCTTCGCGCTGAACAACCCATTGGCCGTTGCGCGGAGAGACCCATACGTTCGGGTTTTTGGAGGTTTTCTTTTTTCCCATTGTTGTTTTTCCTTAATCTCATTGAAGGTTTGGATTGATATAGAACGCTTGATCGCATAGTGGCATCATAGTGACGGTGCCGAAATAGTACTAAAGTCATGCTCAGTGTTCAGTAGCGGCGATGGAGAGGTTCTCGGTAGAGGCGGCGCAGGTGGACGTACTTTTGCAGTTCGTACCAGGCCATCAGCGCGCTGAGCCGCAGCCCGTGCAGCCCGTCCTTGTAGCCCTGGAGCGTGACAAATCGCCAGTAGAAATGTCGCAGCGGTTGGGTGAGGAACTTATGCGGGCGTGGGCGGATGCCTTGTTCTTTGAGGATGCGCGCGTCGTATTGCACATAGCGGCGCTGTTTTTCCACGAATTGGGCAAAGCTGGTGTAGTTGTAGTGGATGAACGGCTCTTGGAGGTAGCCCGCCTCGCCTTCCAAGACGACGACCTCGTGCACGGGGCGTTGCGGATCGTAGTGGGCGTGGGCGCGTTGGAGCAGCCGCAATTGGTAGTCGGGATACCAACCGGTATGGCGGGTGAGCTTGCCGAAGATGTAATTATGGCGGGGTATCCAATAACCGGCGTAGGGTTCGGTGCCGATGCGCGTGCGGATTTCGGCGGCCTGGGCGGGTGTGGAGCGTTCGTCCGCGTCAATGAAGAGCACCCACTCGTTCTGTACGGCGGCCAGCGCGTCGTTGCGCTGCTGGGCGTAGTTTTGGAACGGATTCTCGACCACGTCCGCGCCCGCCTCGCGCGCAAGCTCAGCGGTGCGGTCGCGCGTTTGCGGGTCCAGGAACACGAGCACGCGCTCGGCCCACTGCACGCTGGCGATACAGTCACGGATGTTGTGCTCTTCGTCGCGCGCCAGGATCACGGCGGTGAAGGTGGAGGGGACGGTCATGGCGTTTGCCTCGTGAGCTGCTGCACG
>CAZZNC010000483.1:0-2257 GCA_964655405.1 uncultured Anaerolineaceae bacterium
AAATGACGCGCGGTCGGTGCGGGAGCGACGGGATTCGAACCCTCGGCGGCTACGTGATCTTTGGGCGAGAAAACGCCTATCAGCGCTTGGTGCGAGCCGTGTTTCGGCTCAAGCGGTGTCGTTGCCCGGTAGCCGGCAGAAACTCACGCGTAGTACCAGAGTCCTGTTGCGCTCCGCGTAAAGCTCCGTAGAGTATTAGGATAAATGCTTGAGTACATTTATGACATAAAAGAACTGAATAGCAAGGGTATCCAGCTATGCTAACGACGACGACCGATGCCCTAGACATTTACAGGGGGAACGCATGGGCAGCGGTCGGCGCTATTTCTGGACACGCTTTATCACCCTTTCGGTTATCATTGCGCTTTTGGGGACGTCTTTCCGCTACGTACCGAAGGCGCGCAGCCAAGGCGCGACGCCTTCACGTGGACGCGCCGGAGCGGTAGCTCCACCGATTGCGCCTGTGCCGAACGCTCCACCACGAGACGCGGACACGGCTCCCCCACCACCGGCGAACGTTTCCTCTGACACCTCCCTTATTCCGCCGACTGACCCTCTGCAAGTTGCTTTTCCAACGCCCGAACAGATCGCTTTCGCACCATCCCCAACCTCCGCACCTTCCCAGCCCGACCCCACACAAAATTGGACAATCATTGCCGACACCGACGGACGCCTAGCGTATAGTGGGGGCGCGTGGCAGATGTTCCAGGTGACGCCCGCTGTTGGCGGCACGCTGACCGGCACGGCGGACAGTGGCGCTGTGTTGCGGGCATCTTTTAGCGGGACGGGCGTCCAGATCGTCTATGCGGTGGGGCCGGAAGGCGGCGCATTGACCGCGCAGGTGGATGACGGCCCGCTGCAAGTTGACGATAGCCAGGCCCCCGAATACCGCTACGGCCACACACTGACCTTCGACGGGCTGCCGGAAGGGGAACATGTGCTGACCGTCATCAACGGTGAGGGCGCGCTGTGGGTCGAGGCACTGCGTGTGCAAGGCACGTTGCGCGCACTTCCGGTGAGCGTGGATACCACTGCCCCGCTCCCCCCGCCGAACTTGCCGCAAGATGCCACGTGGACGACTTATGCCGACGCTGAGCTGCTGATGAACGGCGGTTGTGGGCCATGGCAGAGCTTCCCGGTTGCGCAAGCTGCCGGTGGTGATTTGGTCGGCAGCGCTGAGGCTGGCGCGGTGATGACTTTTGCCTTCGAGGGTACGGGCATTGCCGTGATCTACGCAGCAGGGCCGGAAGGTCACACATTTACGGTGGAATTGGACGGCAGCGCGCAGCAAGTAGCCGATGCTCACGCTGAGCAATACACTTACGGGCAGCAGGTGCGCTTTGCGGGGTTGGAAGCCGGCTCTCATGCGCTGACTATCACCAACGGCGACGGGGCGCTGTGGATCGAGGCGATCCAAGTGCAAGGGAGTTTGCAGCCGCTGACGCCCGCACAGCCGCGTTGCCACGCCACCAGCACACCTACCGCCACGCCCGCCGTACCGGACTATGTGCCGCCTAGCGCGTGTTGGGTACAGCACTGGCTGGAGCAGGAAACCACGCAGTGGCGCATTGACAACCCTAACCCGTCGCCCTTGAACACCGATCCGGAAACCGTGTTGCTTTACAACTGGGAGGTGTTCAGCGGATACGACGCACAAGGCGTGTTGGTAGAGTCGGCGTGGGCTTGGGATACATTCGGCAGCGTATCGCTGGAAACCGACTACGCGCAAAGTTTGCGTTTGACGTGGTATGTGCTGGTTAATGGCGAGAGCAGCGGTATTTTGGGCAGCCAAACCGTTAATGCAGACGCCGGCGGCAGTTGTGTTCCGCTGAACCCCACCGCGACCGCTACGCTCAGTGACACGCTGACACCCGCCGCGAGCACCACGCCGTCCCCTAACACCTGCGCACTTATCGGCGCGGATACGTTTGGATGGGGGGATTCGCAGCTGTTTTGGTTGGAAACGGAAAACGGTTGGTTTGGTGATCTCGGCACTTGGCAGGATGATGTGGACATCCAGGGTATGGACACGCATCCGGTGACCGGTGTGCTGTATGCGGTTGGTGGCAAGCACGGGGTAGGGCACGGCGCGGTGTATCAGGTGGACGCCGAAACCGGCGCGCTGACGCTGTTGGGCATGACCGGCTACCGCAAGCAGACGGCGGCCTCGTTCCGCCCTGGGGACAACACGTTTTGGGTGTTCGTTTCCGGCGTAGGGCTGATTACGGTGAACTTGGCGGACGTGAGCCAAACGACC
>CAZZNC010000484.1:0-2255 GCA_964655405.1 uncultured Anaerolineaceae bacterium
GCGTTCTGTTCACCGAGCAAGGCCAGCGTCACGGCGGGTGTGTCTTCGCTCAGGCTAACGTCTGCCGTCAACATGGGGTCGTCGGCAGGGGCTGCGCCCACGTTGCGCAGCGCCAACGAGTGATCGCCCGCTGGCAGCGCGATATGGCCGGTCAGATCGCCGGTGTGCAACCCTGGCGCGATCAGTGAGTCGTCCATGTACACATCCACCGCGTCCACGTCGGGACTGCCGTTGGCAAACTGCACGCGCACCGATCCCGCCGCGCTGTTGACGGGCGTTTCCAGCACCAAAACCGACGGCGGCACAGTGCCGTCCAGCGTGCCCATCGCTACGAGCGTGTAAAGGACGCCGCTGCGCAACGGAACGCCGGAAAGGGACGCGAGCGCGCTTTCCAACGCGCCGCCTGCCGGTACAAAAACAATGTCCTGGATGCGTGTATTGATGTTGATTGTGCCGAACTGCACGCCGTAATTGACGCCTTGCACCAACGGGCCGCCTTGCGCGTCCAGGATGTCCAGCGCCGGAGAGCCGGCAATGGCATTGATCGCCATAACGCGCGCAAACCCGGGCGCGATCTCGTCGAGGATGTCCTCGTAAAGCACCGCTTCGGGAGCGTCCGACTGGCCTTGTGCCACCACTGTAAAGGCCAAGCTGGGCACGAGCGGCACGTTGACTTCCAGAAGCGCGGGAGCGTCCGCCGCCGACCCTGCCGCTTTGAGCGCGACGAGGTGGTCGCCGCCCTCCACGTTCAGATGCGGCGTCGCCTCACCATACGTGAGGCCACTGGCGACCAGCGCCCCATCCATGTACACATCCACCGGCGCAGCACCCGGCACAGCGTGCAAAAAGCGCACCCGTGCCAGCGGCGTTTGGGCTTGTGCCCCTCCGCTCACCGGCGCAAGCAGCGCCAAGAGCATCGCGCCAAGCACTACACCGGACAGTAGCCATTTGTGACGATTCATCGAGTGTCTTCTCCTCAAAAAACTCCTCTTGGTCAACGTCCAGATTGCAGCGTTCCCATTCTAGCGCACATGGCGAGCGTTACCCAACGCTGCGTAGACGCCCGACCACCGCCGCGCCCATTTGCAGGGCGACGAGCGAAGGGTTTACGTGCCTTCCTGCCATTGATCAAGATAGGCGGCTTGCTCTTCAGTCAGAGTATCGATCTCAACGCCCATTGCCGCCAGTTTCAGCCGCGCGATTTCCTGGTCGAGGTCTTCGGGAATGGTGTAAACCTTGCTCTCCAATTCCTGACCGTGCTGCAAGATGAATTCTGCGCCCAACGCCTGGTTGGCAAAGCTCATGTCCATCACGCTGGCCGGATGCCCTTCAGCCGCCGACAGATTGACCAAACGCCCTTCCGCCAAAAGGAAGATGCGACGCCCGTCGGCCATGCGGTACTGTTCCACGAAGGGGCGCACGCGCTCCGGCTCTTCGACGGCCATTTTTTGCAGTCCGGGGATGTTGATCTCGACGTTGAAGTGCCCGCTGTTGCAAACAATCGCGCCGTCCTTCATGCGCTCGAAGTGGTGTGTGTCGATCACGTGCAGATCGCCGGTGGAAGTCACGAAAATATCGCCTTGTGGCGCGGCTTCTTCCATCTTCATCACGCGGTAGCCGTCCATGACCGCTTCCAGCGCCTTGAGCGGGTCTATTTCGGTCACGATGACGTTGGCACCCATGCCCTTGGCGCGCATAGCGATGCCGCGCGAGCACCAACCGTAGCCGCCCACCACGACCACCCGTCCCGCCAAAAGGACGTTGGTGGCGCGGATGATGCCGTCGAGGGTGCTTTGGCCCGTGCCGTAACGGTTGTCGAAAAGGTGTTTGGTCATGCTGTCGTTGACCGCCACCACAGGGAAGCGCAGCGCGCCATCTTTCGCCATCGCGCGCAGCCGGATGACGCCTGTGGTGGTCTCTTCGGTGCCGCCCAGCACGTCCGGCAGAAGTTCGGTGCGGCCCTTGTGCAGCTCGCTGACCAAGTCCGCGCCGTCGTCCATGGTGATTTGCGGTTTGTGGTCGAGTGCGCGCTGGAGGTGATCATAATAGGTGTCGTTGTCCTCGCCCTTGATGGCGAAAACGGGGATCTCAAAATGTGTGACCAAAGAGGCTGCCACGTCGTCCTGCGTGCTGAGTGGGTTGGAAGCCACCAGCACCACATCCGCGCCGCCCGCCTGCAAAGTGCGTGCGAGATTGGCCGTTTCGGTGGTCACGTGCAAGCACGCCGAAACGCGCACACCTTCTAGCGGGCGCTC
>CAZZNC010000485.1:0-2247 GCA_964655405.1 uncultured Anaerolineaceae bacterium
CTCCAGGCGTTGGGCATCGCCATCATCACGGAAAACTTCCCCGCCCACGAACGCGGGCGCGCTCTGGGCCTCATCGGCACGGTGGTTTCCATCGGCATCAGCATCGGGCCGACCCTGGGCGGTGTGCTGCTGGACGCGGTCAGTTGGCGCGCGATTTTCCTGGTCAATTTGCCGGTCGGTGTGCTGGGCGTGCTGATCGTGCATCGGCACGTGCCCGCGCGCCCGCCTGTCGGCCAACAGCGCTTCGACCTGGCCGGTGCGGTGGTGGTGCTGCTGACGCTGCTGGCGTTGGCTCTGGGGTTGACCTTCGCGCCGACTGAAGGTTGGACGCATCCCGCGATTTTGGCGCTGCTGGCGGGGGCTGCGGTGGGGCTAGGCGTTTTCGTGTGGGTGGAGTTGCACCATCCGCATCCCATGCTCGCCCCGTCGCTTTTCCGCCGCCTCCCGTTTGACATTAGCTTGATCAACGGCTGGTTGGTCTTTGCCGTCATCGGCGGCATGTTCGTTTTGCCCTTCTACCTGGACCTGGTCAAAGGCTACGCCCCGCGCGAGATCGGCTTGTTTCTGACCGTCGTGCCCGCCGCGCTGGGCATCGCCGCGCCGATTGCCGGCTCGCTTTCCGACCGCTACGGCTCACGCGGCATCTCGCTGCTGGGGTTGATCGTGGTGACCGGCGCGTGTTTGGCCGTCGCCACGCTGAACGAGGACACGTCCACATGGGGCTACATTGTGCGGCTGTTTCCGTTGGGGGTGGGGATGGGGCTTTTTCAGTCACCCAACAACAGCGCCATCATGGGCGACGCCCCGCCGGAGCGGTTGGGGGTGGTTTCCGGCTTGCTGGCGCTCACGCGCACGCTGGGGCAGGTGGTCGGCATCCCGCTGGCGGGCGCCATCTTCGCCAGCCGCGTCTTCACCGTCACAGGGCTGAGCAGCAACGCCACCGACGCGCCCACATGGGCCATCGTGGCCGGTGTGCAGGCGGTCTTCGTGGCGGCGGCGGCACTGGCGTTCGCGGGGACGCTGCTTTCCGCGTATGCGTGGCACGCCGAACGTTCGGGGGGCCGCTGATGCGGGCTTGGAGCTAGGCGGCGCGTTGGTTTTCGTAGGCTTGGATTTCGTTTTCCAGCGCGGCAGGAAAGAGCGTGCGGCGGAAAGTGGCGATCAACACCAACGCCAGCACCACGCCAACCCAAAGCTGAAACAGGCCGATGAGGAACGTGCCGGTGCCCGCGTCGGTCTTGTTTAGCCCCACCACACCGACCAGCAGCGCGCCAACTGTCACATCGCGTCCGCCTGCGCCGCCCGGCAGCGTGGAAAGCGAGGCCACCAGCACCGAAAAGCCCAGGATGAAGGTGGCTTGGGCCAGCAATTGCCACGAGGCGGCCACGCCCAGCCCGCGCAAAATCAAGGTAAAGCCGAGCGCGTCGGTGCTGTACGCGCCGATGCCCAGCAGCACGGTCGGGAGCAGGTGGCGCAGCTTGATCAGGTCGTAGACCGAAGCGTACAGCGTGCGCAGCGGCTCGGCGATCCGACGCAGCAGCGGCCAGGTGCTGACCATGTCGAGCAGACGTTCGGCCAGCGTGCGGAACTGCACCAACACCATGCCCGCCCCCAGCACCACCGTTACGCCGATCAACACCGCGCGCACATAGCGCAATGACACCTCGCCCGTTTCCAGCGTGTTGCCCAGCGCGAGCATGGCGACGGTCGTCATAGGGATGATCGCCAGCCCGTCCACCAGCCGCTCCATGAAGACCACCGGCGCCGCACGCGCAAAGTCTATCCCGCTCAGGTGTTTGAGGATCAATGCTTTGAGCACCTCGGCCAGCTTACCCGGGCTGATAGACATTGCCAGGCCGGAAAGCCACAGCACCAAACTGTCCCGTTCGCGGATGGTTGGCGCTTCGGGGTTGGGCGGCGGCGGTTGGCGCAACCCGCGCACCGTGCGCACACCGATCACGCCCAGAAAGTAGCGCCATTCCAGGTAACGCAGCGCCCAGTTGACCACCTTCAGCGCCAACACCGCCGCGAGTAGATCCAACGGAAAGTTGCGCAGCCGCTCGGTCAGCGCACCGGCGCCCGTGATCAACACAACGGCGATCAACACCGCGCTGATGAAAAACAGCCCGATCAGGATTTGGTGACGGTATTTGTGCATGGATTATCCCTCCGCGCGGGGCATTGTAGCAGAGGGTCATGGACGCGACAATGGCGGCGCGCGCGAGGTCGCCGACCGCCGCGAAGTGG
>CAZZNC010000486.1:0-2246 GCA_964655405.1 uncultured Anaerolineaceae bacterium
CCCGTGCCGGTTGCCATATCCAGCAGCCAAGCGCCCGGGCGCAAACGTGCCTGGCGCACCACGAAACGCCGCCAGCGTTGATCCTGGCCGAAGGTCATCAAACGATTCATCAGATCATAACGCCGCGCAATGCGTCCGAACATCGCTTGCACATACGCGGCGTGGTCAAACGAAGGATGCGGAGTAGTCATGGTACGGTGCGGGGCGCTCCTCGATAGCTCAGCGTAACATCAGGCTTCGGAAGGGCCGGTTGACGAATGCGCGTCGCCGGAAGCAGGCTGCACGTCAGAACCGGAAGGCGGCGTGCTTTCCAACGAGTTGTCTTCGTAGACGGTTTCAGCGCGCATGGTCTCTTCCGGCACTGGGGACACGGCTTCCGCGTCCGCGCGCGGGGCGCTGGCACCGGGTTTTTCCCACGTTTGCGGCTGGATCTGCAATCCGGCGACTTGCAACGCGGCTTGGGTCTTCTCGTCCCCCGCTTCCACATCGTTGAGGATGCTATAGGGGAACTCGTATTCGACCAAGTACGCTTCCAAATGGTCCAGCGCCAACGCGAAATCCGTCGGACGCACGCGGTCGAGCGGCACGCCCGCTTGTTGCAGCGCGTTGCGCAGCGGGGTTACGTCTTGCCCGTGCAGCGCCGCCACAAAAAGCAAGCACTGCCCCACCGCCGCCGCATGAGGTACGTCGAAATGCGTCAGTTCCGCCAGGATGTGCGTCAAATAATGTTCCCCGCCCTGCTGAGCGCGCGTGTGTCCCAATTGGTTGTTGAGCTGCGCAGCCAATGCCATCAAATTGAGCAGGGTATGCAGCGCCTCGCGGTTACCTTGTCCCACAGCGCCCGCCGACTTGATCGCTTGCTTGACCAGCGCGGTAGCCACACTGGCCGCCCACGCCATGAAGCGCTGTTCGCGTGGGTTTTTGCCTTTTTGGGCCGCGTAACGCCAGTCGAGCAGGCCGGTGATGATGGAAAGCACGTCGGCCAAGCCCGCGCCACGAGTGGCCTCCGGCGCCGCTTGGATCACGCCCCAATCAATGACGATCTCGCGGGCGGAACCGGTTTCTTCCCGCGTCAAACGTGTGAAGCCGAGTTCGTTTTTCTCTTCGCCAACGGCAAAGGGTTGGAACATGCGCAAACTGGAAAGCGCCGTCGGCACAATGGTCAGCGGAAGATCATTGCGTGCAGCGATGATCTTGGCCGCCTCGACAGGCGCGCCGTCGCCCACTGCGTAAACGGCCTGGACACGGCTGGGAAGGTTGTCTGCCAGGTATTCGAAAAGCTGCCAGTCGTAGCGCTCCGGTTCGGCCTGGATAAGCACCGGTAGCGACAGTTGCGCGCTGAGCACCGTCCACACGGCTTCGGTGGTCAGCAAAGCAACCGGACGACGTTCTGTCAAGGAACTGAGTTCCCGAAAGGTGATGCGAGGCAAGGGCCACACTGCCATAGTGGTATCTCCATACTTCAAAAAAACGCGCGCGTGCGGAAATGTTTTAGCTTGTGCCGTTAAGTGTAGTGCGGTTTTGTTTTTAAGTCCAGCGCGGCACGCATAAAGCCACGCGCGCCCGTCCCGTCCCGTTCTCCACGCTGCGCTTCTGCCCACAATTGACGCCACGCAGGGACTGGGGCACAATGGGCATACAGCGCGCGTTCTCCTTCGTTCGGTGTGACGTAAACACAGGAGCAAACCATGCACGCGACCCAGCCCGTGCTCGTGATCGGCGCAGCAGGTTTAGATGTCAAGAGCCGTCCGCACGTCACTTTACACATGGGGCGCTCCAACCCGGGCATGGTGCGCCACAGCATCGGCGGCGTGGCGCGCAACATTGCCGAAAACCTGGCGCGCCTAGAAGTCCCCACCGTGTTGTTGACTGCCGTCGGCGAAGATCATTCCGGTGACTACGTGTTGACGCATACCGCCGCTGCGGGTGTGGACACCAGCTACGCTTTGCGCATATCGGATCAGCACACCGGCACATACGTTGCTGTGCAGGACGAAAACGGCGCTCTGACCGTGGCAATCAGCGAATATGACATCGTGGAAGCCATCACGCCCGCCTATTTGCAAAAGCATCGCGCGCTTTTTGCAGAAGCGGCGCTCGTGGTGGTGGACGCGAACCTTTCGCCGCGTGCGCTCGGCTCGGTTTTCCGCTGGGCGGAACGGTACAACGTGCCCGTGTGCGCCGACCCCACCTCGCAAAGCCTTGCGCCCAAGTTGCTGCCGCACCTTGCCCAGCTCCACATGATC
>CAZZNC010000487.1:0-2238 GCA_964655405.1 uncultured Anaerolineaceae bacterium
CAAAAATAGACACCGATATCTTATAACTTTTCTGCATGATCGCAGCCTCCTGAGTGTGTATAGATTTATAGGTATAATACATAACTTTGAACATCCATGCAATACATAGTAGAAACGAGGAGTGCTCCCTTAGTGATCAATCTATGTGGGCCGGCTTTCTTGTGGCTGCAAAACGTGTGGGTTGTGTGTCATTTGGCGCAGGAAGTGTAGTGCGAGCCAGTACACGAGGCAGCAACCACTCATCGTTATCTGAACAATCGAACTGGATACGCCCGCATCCATCCCCCCATTGACGCCCCTCCCCACGCCGTGCTATGCTCTGAGCGGAACACGTCCGCAAGCACGCACGCGAGGAGCACCGCCCATGCCCGATACATCCGAACTGGCCCGCCCATCCGGTGATGCGCTGCCCCAACTCACCGAGCGGCAGGAGTACATCCTCTCGCTGATCGTGCGCGAATACATCCGCACCGCGCAACCGGTCGGCTCCAAGGCGCTGGTGGAACACTTCGACCTGGGCTTTAGCAGCGCCACCGTGCGCAACGAAATGGGCGTGCTGGAAGCGCACGGCTTGATCTACGCGCCACACACCTCCGCCGGTCGCGTGCCGACCCAAAAAGGCTACCGCTACTTCGTGCAACGGCTGCTCACCGCCGCCGGACTGCCCACCCAAGAACGCGAACAAATCGCCCGCGAGTTCCAACGCGCCGCCCACGACGTGGACGAGTGGCCGCGCGTGGCGGCGATGGCCTTGGCGCGCGTAGTGCGCACCGCTGCGCTGGTCACACCGCCGCGCCCTGCGGAAAACCGCTTCAAGCACCTGGAATTGATCAACACGCAGGGGCGGCTGGTGCTGATGGTGCTGGTGGTACAAGGAGGCAGCGTGCATCAGCAGGTGCTGACGCTGGCCGAACCGGTGCCACAAGCGCGCCTTTCGCGCACCGCCGCGCTGATCAATGCCAGTTGTGCCGGTCTGACCGCCGAGCAAATCCGCGCCAAAGTGCGCACGCAGCCCGACGAGCTGACGCGCGAGATCGCGGAGTTGGTCGCCGAGGCGCTGGGCCAGGCCAATCAGCAAGCCGCCCGCGACGTGGTGCGCTACGGACTGAGCCAGTCGCTGGCCGCGTTTTCCGAGGACGAGGCGCAGCAGATCGTGCATGTGTTGGAAGAAGACGCGCTGCTAGACGCGATCCTGCGCGATATGCTGGCGCCGGATCAGCCGGATTTGCAAATCGTGGTGGCCGGTGAGGGGCGCTGGGAACCGCTGCACAACCTCAGCATGGTGTTGGGGCGCTACGGCACGTCGCAAGCACGCGGCGCGGTAGGCGTACTCGGCCCCACACGGATGCGCTACGGGCGCGCGGTGAGCGCGGTGCGCTACGTCGCCAGCCTGATGAGCGACATGCTGGACGATGTGGCAAGCGAGCCGGAAGAATGAGCGTCCCCACGCTTTGACAAGCCTGCCCCGCCTGTGACACAATAGGCGCAACGTCCGGCTAAGCAACGCGGAGAAGCGCCTCCATGCAACTCAACCCCGCCACGTCCGTTTTCATCAGTTACCGCCGCCAGGTCAGTTGGCAGGCGGCGCGCCTGGTCTACAAAGCCCTACGCGAACGCGGCTATGATGTGTTCATGGACGTGGAAAGCCTGGACAGCGGCACGTTCGACACGATCATCATGCGCCAGATCGCCGCGCGCGGCCATTTTGTGGTGATCCTGGCCTCCGGCTCGCTAAAACGCTGCGCCGAGCCTGGGGACTGGTTGCGCCGCGAGATCGAGCGCGCGATGGAATTGGGCCGCAACATCGTGCCGGTGCTCTTCAACGGCTTCAGCTTTGAGGCGGCCAAACCGCACATAACCGGCCCACTGGCGAAGCTGGGGCGTTACAACGCCGTCAACGTCCCCGCAGACTATTTCAAGGAGGCAATGGATAAGCTACACAGCTACCTGGAGCGCGCGCCGCAAGGGACGATCCAGCCCGCGTCGCCGCAGGACGCGCCGGAGGTGACGCGCAAGCAAGAGGAAGCCCAGGCCGCCGCTGCCACCGCCACCGACCCCGAACGCCTGCTCAGCGCGGAGGAATACTTCCGGCGCGGCTATGCGCGCTACGATCAAAGAGATTTTTCCGGCGCGATAGCCGACTACACCGAAGCGATCCGGCTGAACCCCGAATACGCTGCTGCTTACAACAATCGCGGGCTTGTATACCAAGAACAGAGCCACTTATAGGAAGCCATC
>CAZZNC010000488.1:0-2237 GCA_964655405.1 uncultured Anaerolineaceae bacterium
CGCCTGCGTGCCTGCCACCGCGTCAACGTCGCAGATCACGACGGTGGCTCCATCCGCCACGAAACGCTGCGCCGTGGCCTTGCCGATGCCGGCAGCCCCGCCGGTGATCAGCACGATTTTATCCATACTAGCACCTCCAAATTGTACTCGCAACCGCGCACATTTTAGGCGGATTGTCACATCGAGCAAACAGGTGCGTTCGCGCAAGCGCGCAGGAGTTCCTCGCTTCCCTGCGACTACGCTCAGGACAAGCTGCCCAGAATGACGCCCGCGATGATCAACGACTGGTCATCTGACCAGTTGAAATACCATCCGATTAACGGGGGGTTATTCTAGCCACTTGCCTGTTCCACGGTCAAAGCCTTTGCAGTACCCTTAAGATGCTAACCACACCGATTTCCCTGTACCCACTCAAGGAGAACGCACGCATTGCACGAATCCAATAGCATCGCGGAGAAAGACCTGAATATGATTAGGGTGTGTTTCAAATGCGTCGAACCGACATTAGGCAGCTAGTGGGAGTTGCTGCTCGTGTTTTGACATATGAGTAGTGGGGGGCGGTACAGCTTGAGCCACGGTAGTGTGCTGTTCGATGGCCTGTAGTTCTGGCCACGGTTGCGCTGAATAGGGCACATTGTATAAAGACGCATGGCGCTGCTGGCGCCGAAAGCGGTGATAAGCGTCCCAATCGCCATTTTCAGCTACCGCCCGTAGGCCCAGGAGTGCTTCAACGCCGCTACGCTGCCAGCGCATCCCGGATAATTCACAGCGATCCTTAACAAAATGACGGCATGCGCCTTCAATCACCCCGGAAGCAATCGGCCACCCACGCTCCAGATAAGTTGCATAGTCCATATAGGGCAAGTTGCGTGCAAAATAGTTGGCCGTTTTGGTCAATTGTGCCTGTTGCGCCGCTGAATATTGCGTGTCCTGCGCCAACTGCCGAAATTGGGTCACGAGGTCTTTGGTTTTGCCAGCCAACATGAGTTGCGTCTGTTTCTTCATCCACGCCAGGCGTTGGGGATGGTTCTCGCCCAGCAGGCTAGTGCCCACGTCCCACAGATATTCGTCGGCGTGAATGAAGTCCAAAATCAGGGCAAAGTTCTCAAACTGGCCGACAATACGGGTTTGTAAGGCTTCGCAACCATCACACAAGGCCACCCGGTGCTGAATATGTGGCCCCTCGCGCTTGGTCACCTGGGTATGCAAACGTTCCAGTGCGGCATCTTTACCCTCCATAGTCGCCCAGATGTGCTTGTTCTGGGGTTGGGGACGGCGGGCCGAGGTTGCGCTTTCCTGGTGGTCAAAGAAACTGTCCACCACGGCTTGCGGCGTGCGCACATGGGGGGCGATGGTGTAAACCGTGGTCACCAACGCTTCTTTCTTCCGGCCCCGTTTTTGTCCTTTGCCCAAACGCACCGGATTGGACGCAGCTGGCGCGTCATAAACCATCGGGACCCCTTTCCCATCGGCTTGAATGACCAGTATAGCGGCTTCCGACTGCGCAGCGGGCGCGGTTTTTTGGGCATAATAGCGCTCCACCGCCCGCGCATCCGCAGCGATATTTTCTGCGATGACCCGTGTCGACACGTGCAGGCCCAATAGCTGGCTTAAAATAGCGCTACTCTTGTGATACACGTTGTAGACCCCCAGGTAATCGGTAATCTCGCGCACTAAATCTGAGTAACAATCATCCCCCAAGCCCAGCGCGGCATCCAAGGGACTCGCGCTCCCGACACCTTTTTTGTAGAAGTAGGGCCGCCATAACGGAATTTTGCCAAAGATAGAAAAGTAATCGCGCTTGCGCTCCCGCTCATAAGGTAAGCGCTGCCCCGTAGCTGTCTCGAGGGACTCACGGGAACACTGGGCCGCACGGACCGCAAAGAATAACGCCAGCAGTTTAGCGCCCAACGTTAACAGTAGGGCAAAGATACCGCGCTCGACTTGATTGGCGGTCGCGGCCTGCGTGGCGGCTCCACTGACAAATTCAAGCAGTCCCGCAAACTCTTGGCGAATATCGTGTATAATTGTGGCTGAGTTGGAAATCATGGTGGCGCTCCTTAAAAGTGGTTTGACGACCTTACTTTAGCAGGAAAACGCCTGATTTCCAACTCGTCTGCTTGGCAACACCGTTAAAGTAATTCACCGCAATCTGTTGCATCTATTCGCTATCTCGAGATATGCTTGTGATGCACGCTTTGATCAAATTGCAACCTCGACTGAAATGAAACACACCC
>CAZZNC010000489.1:0-2211 GCA_964655405.1 uncultured Anaerolineaceae bacterium
TTCGTTGCCCGACGGGTAGCAGCGCCGTCGAAATTTCCGTCTATCATCACGCAGCAGCTAACGATCCGGTGCTGTATTTGCACCTGGGGGACACCTTCAACGCACAGCTGATAGTGCTGCTGATGATCGTCAACGACCCGAACGCCCCGCGTTTCAACATTGACATTGACGAAAACGGCCAACCCACGATGCTGGGCACGAAAAGCCGCAACATCCCCGAAGAGATCCGCGCGATGCAAGCGGGCTTGGCGCCCGGGCAGGTGCGGCGGGGGTTGCGCGTGTTCCGCACGGCCATTCCGATCTTCGAACGCTTTGTAGCACGTATGGGGCACAAGCTTTTCTTCGCCGAGCCGCTTTTTTATCACAACGCCATCATCCTAGAACGTTACGGTTTTGCTTACTCGCGCGGGATGCGCAAGATGAAAGAAATCCACGCCGCTTTTCAACCGGAAGGAAAGCTACACACGTTGCTGGATGGTTCGACGCCTTTTCGCCAACCGGAAGCCTGGCGCACGATCAACGGGCGTTCGTGGGCTATTCACGACGGCATCATGAGCGCACCTTTGAGCGGCCTCCAAATGTACAAACGTATCGGGATGGACGGGAGTATTTGCACTTTTCCCGATGCGCGCTGGGCCTAGTGCCGAGGCAACGTATCATGTTGAGCGGTTCGCGGCGTCCTGCGCTTTCCGTCGAGGCGGTCAAAGACGCACTCGACGCTATGCGCACGGCCAGCCCTTTGCCACCGGAACATCCCCTGTACTATTTCCTCAGCCTACGCGAGCAACTTTCCATGCCTCACGCGCTCGGTGACGAAATCGTCGCCGAGGTGAACGTTTTAAGCTACGTGAGCAATGTCATCGTCACACACCTGGCGCGCCTGCGTGCACCTTACGCCTTGTCAACGCCGGACGTGCAATGCCCATTTCTGCACATCCAAGAAGATTTCCACTGCAACAACCACGAACTAGAGGCATGGAGCTTGCTCTACCATCGCTACGTTTGCGTGGGGCATGATTTGCGGATGAAAGACATTGCGGCTCTGGTGCACCAAGCTCCCCGCATCCTACGCCGCAGCCACGCGCGGGGGCTGCGGCGGCTCACCCATGTGCTGATCGAGGCAGAACAGGACGCCCGCCGTCGGCACACCGAACAGCGTTTGCGTCTGGCGCTCCCTCATACGCGCCCGCCCGCGTTCGTTGGCCGTGATGCACTGTTGGAAGAAGCACGAGACGCACTCTGTGACGCCTCGGCATCTCCGCACATCTTGCTACACGGGCCGCAAGGTGTCGGCAAAACCGCATTGGCGGAAGCTCTTGCTGGCACATTGATCGAAGCGGGCTGCCTGGACGATCTCGTATGGCTGCGTGGAAGTGACCTCAGTGGCGATCTTTCCGCTGCACTGTTTGAGATCGCTACGCGGCTCAGCTTGCCTTTGCAAGCGGGCACCGACTTTCGGGGAGCGTTGCGCGCCTATGTGTATCAACACGCGACCTTGATTGTTTTGGACGACATAGACGACTGGGTGCAAACCAGAGAGACGTTAGACGCGCTGCTGACAACACTGGACGCCGCGTTAATCGTGCTAACCGCGCGCGCCTGTCCCGCGCACACCTCCGCGCACCGGATCGCCGTTCCGGAGCTGTCGCGCAAGGAGGCTTTCACTTTTCTGGAGGTGTACGCTGCTCGCTACACGCCTCCTCATGAGGTTTGGTCAACACACTTCGACACCATTTTGGAAACAGTTGGCGGCAATCCATTGGCTTTGCAGACCGTGCTGGAAGCAACGCGCAGTCTGCCGTTGACTGAGGCATTGGCCGCCGAACCCGTTGGAACGTTTTACGAGCAACTGTGGGAACGGATAGCAGACGATGCGCGACGGACAGTGCTGTTGGCGCTGTTTTTTCCGCGTGGGGAAATGTCCTACACCGATCTGCTCGATCTGCTTCGAATTCCCCGTGAGCCATTGCATCAAGCCCTCACGGCACTGACGAGCGCCTCACTCTTGGAATGCCACGCTTGCCAGGAAAACACGTTTTACAGCTTTCCGGCCCATGCACGCCCCTTCCTGGAAAAACTCGTGCAAGAACGCCGCCCACTCACGCCAGAAGAAAACGCCTACGAGTTCTTGCAACGTCTATATCCCCGCCGCCTGGCGCAGCTTGTGCGCGCGCCAGACCCCCATACGGCGCTGGCGCTGTTGCAGTTGGC
>CAZZNC010000490.1:0-2198 GCA_964655405.1 uncultured Anaerolineaceae bacterium
AGCTGCTTAATGCTTTAATCATAGTGTGGAACGCGCGCGGGGGGAAATTGGCCTAGATTTTGCCCGACTTTGGTTTATAATAGGCGCGCCCCGAGCACACAACTCAGCGGGCAGCTTGACGATCGCAAGCCCTCTACTGCGCCGCAGTAGCGTGATAACCGACGCGGGAAGGTGTCCCATGAAAGTTCGTTCTTCAGTGCGCAAAATGTGCGACAAGTGCTATTTCGTGCGTCGTCGTGGTCATCTCTATGTGATGTGCTCGGCGAACCCCAAGCACAAACAGCGTCAGGGTTAGGACGCGGACATAGCGAGCGGAAGCGGGCCACGCGGCCCGTTTTTGCATTTGGCCCCCCGCCTATGAAACCCTGGCACATTCTCACTTCGACCGCCCTGCTCGACCGGCTGCCCTGGCTGCGCGTGTGGCAAGACCATGTGAGGCTGCCCAACGGCGTCGAAATCCCCGACTTTTACCGCATCGAAATGCCGGACTGGGTGCAGATTTTCGCCCTCACTGCTGACGAGCGCGTGCCGATGGTGGAACACTACAAGCACGGCGGCGGCATGACCTCGTTGGAGTTGCCCGCCGGATATATCGAGTCCGGCGAAACGCCAGAAGAAGCCGCCCGCCGCGAGCTGCACGAAGAAACCGGCAGCGAAGCGTCCAACTGGCGCTATTTGGGGCGCTACTTTCTCGATGGCAATCGGGGCTGCGGCACGTCGCACATCTACCTGGCACGTGATGCGCGCCAAGTGGCCGCCCCCCATTTGGACACAGGCGAAATCATGCAATTACGCTGGTTCACACTGGACGAAGTGCGCGCGGCGTGGCTGGGCGGGGACATTCACAACTTGGGCATCCTGGCCGGTGTAGGGCTGGCGTTAGGTACGTTGGAGGCGAATCATGCGGCAGATACGCCCCGCTCGTCCCATTGACATCCCCGGCATAGCCAGTGTGTTGCGCGAAGCCTTCCATGACAAACTGCGGAGGGTGTTGGGACGCAACCACGCGCGCGCCCAAACGCTGCTGGAGGCCATCTATGCCGGGCCGGTGCGTCGCGGCTATGACGGCGTGTTGGTGGCAGAAGAAGACGGGCGCATCATCGGCGTGTTGGTGATCGAGCCCGTTTATTACACCGAAGCCGAACACCACGCCTTGGAGCGGCTGATCTATCAAGAGTTGAGCGTATTGCGGGTGTTGTGGGCCACGTTTTGGCTGTGGCGGCTCAACCACACGCCCGAAGCGGACGAAGCACACATCGGCGGGCTGAGCGTGACGCAGGCATGGCGCGGACGGGGCATCGGTGGGCAGTTGCTGGCAGCGGCGGAAGCGTGGGCGCGCGGCCACGGACGCGCGCGGCTGACGCTGTGGGTAGCCGCTGAAAACGCGCCCGCTGTGCGACTTTATGAAAAAGCGGGCTTCACTGTCACACGCACCCAAGCAAATATCCTAACGCGCTGGGGCCTGGGCGTGCGGCGTTGGCTTTTCATGGAAAAATCGCTCGCCGACACGCGCGCGCTCACCTCGGCCAAGCCCTTCTCGTCTCCCACCCCCTGACTTTCCCCGTGCCTTCCGCTCTCTCTGCTTGTGCGGAATTTCCACTGATGGTAAACTGCGAAACAGACAGGCAGGGTGTAGCAAGCCCAGGAGAGAAAGCGTATGCGGACGGATACTCGGCTGGCATTGTGGATAGCGCTCGTTGCGCTTTTGGCGTTGGGGCTGACAGGATGTTATCGCTCGGCGGGGGAAGACCTCGCGCCGACGGCCCGCGCCGGTTTGGAAGGCACTTCGGTGCCGCCCGTGACGGTTGCCCCACAGCAGCCCCTAGCAACTCAAACCCAGGTGCTCCCTCCCACTGAGGAACAACTGACGCCCTTCCCTTCCGGACCGCAAACGGTGACGTTGACGCCGTTCCCCACGCTCGCGCCGGTGACCAACACGCCGAGCATGGGCACACCCGAAGGCCAGGGCGGTGAGCTGATCGCGCCGCCTTCTCCGCCGACGCATGTCATCGCCATTTCTTCGACGCCGCGTTCCACCGACACACCGCCGCCAACGTATACGCCCCTGCCGACGTATACGCCGTTGCCGACCTACACCTCACCGCCGACCTACCCACCCAAACCGCCGAACACCCCTTCGCCGCCCGCAACGCCCTCGCCTTCGCCGACGGTGTATAACGGGCCGACCTACACCTTTA
>CAZZNC010000491.1:0-2193 GCA_964655405.1 uncultured Anaerolineaceae bacterium
GAAGCTCTTGCGCATGGAAGAAGAACTGCACCAGCGCATCATCGGGCAAGACGCCGCCGTGCTCGCCATTTCGGACGCCATTCGGCGCGCACGCAGCGGCCTCAAAGACCCTAAACGGCCCATCGGCTCGTTCATCTTCCTGGGCAGTAGCGGCGTGGGCAAAACCGAACTCGCCAAAGCGTTGGCCGAGTTCCTCTTTGACGACGAAGAGGCGCTGTTGCGCATTGATATGAGCGAATACCGCGAGCAGCACACGGTCAGCCGCCTTTTCGGCGCGCCTCCCGGCTATGTGGGCTATGAGCAGGGCGGCCAATTGACCGAAGCGGTGCGCCGCCGCCCCTACCGCGTGATCCTCTTCGACGAGATCGAAAAAGCGCATCCGGAAGTTTGGAACGCGCTCATGCAGATCCTCGAAGACGGGCGCATGACCGACGGCCAGGGGCGCACAGTGGACTTCCGTAACGCGGTCATCATCATGACCAGCAACCTCGGCACCGAGTTCGCGCGCAAGGGCGGCGCGCTGGGCTTTGCCCAAAGCAACGATCCTGACGTGGCAGCCGACCACAAGAAGATCGAAGAAACGATGCGCAAAACGTTCCGACCGGAGTTTCTCAACCGCATTGACGAGATCATCATCTTTCAGCCGCTGAGCTTGGAAGACGTGCAAAAGATCGTGGACTTGCAAATGCACGAGATCGCCGAGCGGTTGGAAGAACAGGGGCTATACGTGGCGCTGACGCCGGACGCGCGCCGCCAATTGGCAGAAGTGGGCTACGATCCAGACGGTGGAGCGCGACCGCTGCGGCGCGCCTTGCAGCGCTACGTAGAAAGTCCGCTCAGCGTGCGATTGCTGCGTGGGGAGTTCCACGAAGGGGATTTGGTGGAAATTTACGTCAACGAAACGGGCGCCATTGACTTCCGCCGCGTGGAAGGCGGCAACGTGCCCCCCGTGCGCCAAGCACAACCCGCCGAAGAGGACGTTGAGTCGCGCGCCGAATAAGCCCCCCCCACCTACCGAACACGAACGCCCTGTGAGCGCGGCTCACGGGGCGTTTTGCGTTTGCAACACAGGGGGGGGCTACTTCAACGCGCCTTCGTAGACGGCCAGGTCGTCGAAAGCCACGCTCACGGCGGTGTCTTCGGCAGCGCCCGCCACCAGCGCGACCTGTCCGGCGCGCGCGTAGCGGCTGTCTTGCACCTCGCCCAAAAACTCGCCGTTGACGTAAAGCGCCAAGTAGTCGTCCACACACACCGCGCGCAGCGTGTTGGTGGCCTGCCCTTGATGGATGGCGTCCGTTTGGTGCCACTCCAAGATAAAGTCCAGGCTGCGGCGCGAAAGATCGGCGATACCGTAATGTCCGTCCCCGCTGATCAGCAGCACATAACCGCTCACGTCGCCGTCCTCGTCGGTGACCATGCGGCAGCCGACACCATAAAGATTGTCATCTTCGGCGCTGAGCTGCTCGGTGGTCACTTCCACGGCCACGTTTTCGTACTCATCTCCGCCCAACCCCCAAGTGAACGAGGCCGTATCCGCCGCGCGGTAGTCTATGCGATAGCGCCCGTCGGCAACGGACAGAACAGCGGTAGGGTCTTGGGCGTCGGCGGGGTAGCTGCCCATTTCCCATTGCGCACCATCTTGGAAATCCTCGCGCAGCAGCACGTCGCCCTGCTGCACCTCACGGGACGAGGTCGCGTTCCCACAAGCGGCCAGCAGACCGCCCAGCAAGACGGCGCCGATAACAAGCCAAAAGCGTTTGTGCATGGTGTGTTTTCTCCAAAGCCGGCAGGGGCGGCTCGTCACAGTGGACACCGCCCCGTGCTTTCTCAGCTGCAATGTATAGGCTTCTTGAGTACCCCCGGGCGGACTCGAACCGCCGACGCCAGGTTTAGGAAACCTGCGCTCTGTCCTCTGAGCTACGGGGGCCTTTCGGCGTAGAGTTTACAGCAATCGCCGCGTGTTTGACAAGGCACAAGCACCAAGTGAGGTGTGTTGTGGAGGCGCTGCCCCCACTCCCCCGCAAGGGGCTTGCGCCCCTTGACCCCGCCTGACGGCGCGGCACGCGCCGTCAGGCACGAGGTGTTCACCCGCAACAGACGCTCGCCGGTGGGAAACACCAACGCCGCGAGGCGCGCATCAGCGCGGCTTGCGGTGGGTGCAGGGAGCGGTGCTCCCTGCTGGGGGCGCGGGGG
>CAZZNC010000492.1:0-2172 GCA_964655405.1 uncultured Anaerolineaceae bacterium
TCGAAGCCGTGCGCTTCGGCTTCCACGCTGAAAAGGCCGGTCAGCGCGACCAGGGTCAGCTTCAGCCCGAAATACGGCGCGCTATCCGTGACAAAATGGAACAGCCCCCCCACGCGCAGCACGCGGTGAACTTCGCGCAGCGATTTTTCCAGCAGCGGATCTTGTTTGCGTTTGGCGTATCGGAGCACGGGTGGGGGGAAGAGCAAATGCACTTCGGCGACGGTTTCGTCCGGCACGAGCCGCAACGCCTGGCGAAAGTCCGCTTTGACAAAGCGCACGTTGTCCACGCCCGCCGCCTGTGCGCGGTTGACTGCGTCCCAGATGGATTTGCGGTGCCAGTCGAAGCCGACGAAATAGGTGTCGGGGCGCTGAGCGGCCTGGCGTGCCAGGAACTCGCCGCGCCCACAGCCCAAGTCCAGCACCAGCGGCGCGGACATGCCGAAAAGCTCTGCGGCGGTGATGGGCGGCAGTTCCTGGGGGCGGAAGTGCAAATCGGCGCCGGTGTAAAAGCGTATATAGTGGGCTTGGGCTTGCGCGGAGGGTTCGCGCACCCGAAAACGTTTGAGCTTGAGCCTTCCCATTGGCCGTATGTTATGCTTTCGTCGCTTGATGGACGGCTGGCGGTGTGAGCATACGTCCTTGCGGCGTATATTGGCCGACCTCGTCCCGATAGTGATGGAAGTTCACCGCCACGTTGGGGTCGAGCGCACGCTCTCGGCAATAGGTCAAATAGGGCCGCAAGTGAAAAGTCGCCGTTTCGATCTCGTACATGAAAACTTGGTTGACGGTGTGCCGAAAAGCGCTCTTTTCCTCGTAGGCCGCATAGACGCGCTGGACGTCGTAGGGCACGGCGCGGAACTCCGGCCACCAGGCGCCGTTTTCCCCGCGCAACAGCAAATATTGGGCGCGCGTGTCGCCGTTGTAGGGCACGCCGACCGCTCCGCAGTTCAGCGCCAAGCGTCCGTCGGGCAGTGCGTACCGAAAGGCGCGGTGCGTGTGTGCCCCCACCAATACCGGCTCGGTGATCATGTCCAGCAGGGTGTTTAGCTCCGCGTGTTCCAACCAGGGGCCGATGCCGTCGTTGAGCGCGCGCGGGCTGCCATGTGCAATGCGCACCGGCGGCAAGCCTTCGTAGCGCAGCACCAGCGCACGCGGCAGATGCTCGAAGTAGACGGCTTCCTCCGCGCTGAACGATTCGGCGATCTCTTGAAACGGGGCGAAAAACGGCACCAACCATTCGGGCGGCATACGCGGCGTGCGGCGACGGATGGCGTAATCTTCGTGGTTGCCGTAAACGACCGTCCAATCGTGCGCGCGCACGGCGGCGACACAAGCGCGGCTTTGCGGCCCCCGGTTGATCGTATCCCCGTTGACAATCACGCGATCCGGCCCGACATGGTGCAAATCCTCGCTCACGGCTTGGAGCGCGGGCAGATTGCCGTGAATGTCCGCAATGACGGCGATTTGGACCATAGGATGCTCCTTTGTAGATAATGAATTCTGTATTATAGCATGGGCATGGGGCGCGTATGAGGGCCGATTTTGGGCTGCGCGAAAAGTCGAGACCGCGCCAGGCGAAATCTCGCTTAAAATAGAGTGAGAGAACGGTTGTTTTTTGAAGAGCTGCGCACCTCTTGCCCCTTCTGGCGCGACTAATGTTTCAGAACCTCTGCCAAAGGCGCAGGATTTGAGGGATTTTTCCCGCTGCTGAACGGTGATTGTTTTGCCATAGTGGATCGAAACCATCGGGTTGGGATGGCATGGCCTGAAGAAAGGAGATGTTGGCCGCGCATTTTGTGGACAGATTCTCTCATACGGTTCTCCGAAGCGTTGTTGAATGCAAAAGCGAGGAAGTTTGATTATGTCAGAGAATAAGCCGCAAGAAGGACAACCAGAGGAGCAACGAACGTCGCTTCCTGGTGTGGGGGCTGGCCCTTCTGGCCCCTGGTGGCAGCGCGTCAACCGCTATTGGGCGGTGGCGGCGCTCGTCGTTGTGTTGCTGCTGGTGGCGCTGGTTGTGGGCCAAGGCGGCAATCTTTTCGGTACGGCAGGCGGCGGTGAGCCGACGGAAGTCAGCGGAATGACGGACTCCGACGGGGACGGCGTGCCGGACAGTGAGGACGCTTGCCCGAACCAGGGCGACGCGGGATACGGGGTGGACGCGACGGGTTG
>CAZZNC010000493.1:0-2172 GCA_964655405.1 uncultured Anaerolineaceae bacterium
CAAATACAGGTTGCGTTCGATGTTGGCGGCGTCCACCACGGCGACCACCAGGCGCGGGTGCTCGTTGACCAGAAAATCTCGCGTGATGATCTCTTCACTGGAATAGGCGTTGAGGCTGTAAGTCCCTGGCAAGTCCACGATGGTCAAGTCGCGGTCGTGGATGCGCGCGAGACCCTCTTTGCGCTCGACGGTTTTCCCGGGCCAATTGCCGACGTGTTGCCGTGCACCGGTCAGCGCGTTGAAAAGGGTGCTTTTGACCACGTTGGGATTGCCCGCCAGCGCGATGGTGGGCGGGATGGAGGCGTGGGAGGGGGCTTGTTCCGCTGCGGAAGTCGGCGAGATGGTCGGCGCTGGGGGCGCTGAAGAGCTACAACACGGCTTCATGTGCGGTGCTCCGGCGGACGAACGCGAATTCTACGCGCCATGCCGCGCCCGATGGCGAGGCGCGTGTCTTCTTTGACCGCCAGAATCAGCGGGCCGATGAGCGGGTTTTGCACTACGCGCACATGCTGCCCCACGCTCAAACCGAGATCGGCGAGGCGTTTGCGCAGCCGCCGCCCGCCTTCGATGGAGGTCAGCTCAACGGTTTGCCCTGCGGTGATGGTGTTCAGTGACGTGGCGTGATCGGAGAGAGAACGGGAATGTCTTGGGTGACGATGTCTGGGATGACGGTGCATCGGCTACCTTTGGATATGAGTACGGCGCTGTTTCGAGTTATAACGAGAATAGACGCCAACTGCAAATGATTCTCAATTGCGAGATTGCCTTTATTATCCACGCGGCGGGGGCGGATTGGAAGTGTCGGGTTGCACGTCGTCGGGTGCGCTTTTGCAGTGGGGCGGATCGGAAACACTACGAGGCGACGGGGCATACAAGGCGCGCGCGAGGTCGCCGACCGCCGCGAAAGTGGCGAGTCGGCGGGCGACGTGCGCGCCGGCGCGGGTGACGTGCAGCGCGGTTTTTGGCGCTGCGCGAGGTCGCGCTAGCTTTGGCGTTCGAAGTGTGCCACGCTTTCCACATGATAGGTCTGCGGGAACATATCCAGCGGCTGCACGCTCAGCAGCCGGTAGCCTTTGCGCGCCAGACGCTGCGCGTCACGGGCCAGTGTGGAAGGTTCGCAGCTGACCATGACGACCGTGCGCGCTGCGATCTCCCCCAGCGCGTCCAGCACATGCACGCTTACCCCGCTGCGCGGCGGGTCGAGCACCACCGCGTCGTAAGGCTCGCTGAGCGCGGCGAGCACATCTTCCACGTTGCCTTCGATCAAGTCCACGTTGTCGAAATCGGCCAAATTGGCGTCCGCGTCGGTCACGGCGGGGGGATAACTTTCCACTGAAGTCACCAGCGCGGCGCGTTCAGCCAAGAACGCTGTGAAAAGCCCCACGCCCGCATAAAGTTCGAGCACGGCTTCGCCCCCTTGCAGTTGCAACCGATCCAACACTTCGCCGATCAGCAGTTCCGCCACGGGCACATTGACTTGGAAGAAGCCGCCTGCTGTGACGCGGAACGTGCGCCCGCGCACGTTGTAGCGGACATGGCTTGCCCCGATCAAGTTGGCCGGTTCGTTGTCGCTGAGCAGGAAGTTGACCGAAACGGCCAGGTCCGTGAGCAGCTCCGGCACGCTGTCGTCGCGCGTGCTGAGCACGATCATGCGGTCGTCGGGTTCGCTGCCCACTTGCAGGCGCACACGTTCCAGCTCCGGCACGTCCAAATCCAGCAACGTGAGCAGCTCCAACAGCTCCGGACGCAAGATGGGACACTCTTGGATGGGGATCAGCGTGGTAGCGTCCGCGCCCACAAAGCACAACCGCTCTTCGGCATCCACGTGAAAGGTGGCGTGCGAACGGTAGCCCCAGGGATGCGGGCTGGGTAGTGTGGGGGGCACGGGCGGATCGTCAAAACCACCGATGCGCTGCAACTGGTCGGCGACCACCTCGCGTTTGTATTGCAACTGCGCTTCGTAGGCGATGTGTTGAAAATGGCAACCGCCGCATCCCTGCGGCCCGAAGTGCGCACAGCGCGGCACGGCGCGCTGCGGGGACGCTTCCAGCAAGGTCACGCCCTCGGCAAAGGCGTAACGCTTGCGGTCGTCGGTGATGCGCGCGGTGATGCGTTCCCCGGGAATGGCGTAGGGGACGAAAATGGCCTTGCTTTCGTGCCGACCCACCGCGC
>CAZZNC010000494.1:0-2172 GCA_964655405.1 uncultured Anaerolineaceae bacterium
CACCTTTTACGACGAAATGTACCAGGACGTGTTACCCGCTTTGCGTCGGCTCTTTGACGCCATGTACCAAGCCAGCGACGCCACCACGCAAATCATACGCATCTTGCACGGGGCCGAAGAGGACGCCGGACACATTTTCGAGTCCGGAGAAAGTTGATCCGGTGCCGACGGGAAACGGTCAGGGGAGGGATGTCTGCGCGAACTCCCCTTGGCGCTCTCAAGGTGACTCCACCCCAATCCGCGCCCAGAGTATGTGTGTCGAATCTCTAAGCATCCACACATTAGCTCCGAGCGGGGGAAACCATATTTGCACGTAATGTGCCTCCAAAAACGGCCTCACATCCTGCGGCTGAAACCATAGCTTCAGCACAATATCCGGCTTCAGCTGCTCGACCGAATATTTGTGATCCCATTTCATGTGCCCGGGCTTCCATTCGGAACTCACTTTGCGATCCATCGGCAAACGGGCAATGTAATGATCGTTCTTGCCCAGGATGTCAATATATTGACGCTCGGCGAAGTAGGGCACGATGCCCGCCGCCGTTACCGTAATTTGCGCGCCGGATACAGTGATCGCATCGAGCAACAATGCTTGCTCCACTTCGCTACGGTGCAACGGCGCATAAAGCGCGGGGCGCAACAACAACACCTCTTCCCAAGCCCCCACGCCATAGGTGTAATCGTAAGATACCAGCAACGCCAGCACGGTCAACGCGCATCCCACGAGTGCCGTGCGCACCTTTTGCCGTGCCAAAAGGCGGTAGAATGCAATAGCCGTTGCGCCCAGCAGCACAAAAAGCAACGGCATCGCCACCGCCACGTAGCGATTGGCGCCGCCGTAATGTTCCCACGCATCCCCGCCCACCCACACGCTGTAAAGCACCTGCCCGCCCCACAGCCACGCGAGCAAACGCACGCGCCGGTCTTGGCGGAAAAGGAACACGCCGAACGGCCAAACACCCGTTTTGACCAACAAACGCGCCGCGATCTCCAGCCCGTGTAACACGCGCAAAATCGTTGGGTAGCCCGTCATTTTCAAATAGTAGGTGTTGGGCAGCCACTCGCCATAGTACCAGTGGCGCAAAAGAAATTGCGGTGCCAGAAACGTCGCCAACACGCTCGGCGCGGCCAAAGCGTGCACGCGCCGGTGTGCGCGGTCGGCGAAGAAGAGGAAAACGGCCAGCATGGCGAACGGCACAGCCATGTCCACGCGCACCCACGTTGCCACGCCGAGCAGCACGTACACGCGCCAGGGAAAACGTCTGGCATCCCATGCCGCCAGGGTCCACAACGAGGCCAAGGTCATTGTCAGCGTGAGCACACTTACCTCAGTGCCTTGCAATCCCCACGTGTTCAGCGGCAGATAAAAAGCGCTGAAAAGCACGGCGACCACGCCCGTCCACGCTTCGCCCGTCACACGGTGGGCGAGCTTCCACACCGCCCACAAATTCAGCCACAACAACAGCGCCCCGCTGGCTTGGATCGCAGCACTGATCTTGGAAGCAGGCAACACGTTCAGCCCATGCCAAAACGCCATCCACGCCACCCAAAGCGGGCTGGTGAAGCCTTCCACAAGATCTCAGCCGATGTTGCAAACAAAGCCATGCCCCTGGGCCAGGTGTTTGGCATAGCGCATCGAGATCATCATATCGTCAAAGAGTGTGAAATACCGTTGCCCGTGTGGATTGTAGCTGCTCTGTGGCACATACACGCTCGTGCGCCAAATGAACGCCGCCGCGTAGAGTGCATACGCAACCAGTATTAACATGAAAAGAGTTCGTGGACGGGACAAACGTCGCATCATTTTCACCTCACGGAACAATAGCGCGCAACGCTTCCGGCAACTGCTCACGCAGCGCCAAGATCAGCTCGCGGTAAAAGCCGCGCGCGCCTTCCGGTGAAAGCACCACGTCATGGTAAAAGCTGGCCGAAGCGCGCTCCACCAACCATAAATCCACCCCGAAAAAAGGCACGTCGGGCTGATCGTCCATCGCATCGAAGTTCACACGGCGCAGCGCCTTCAGCAGCGCAATATACCGCTCGGCGGAGACGGTGTAGTCAAAAAACACGTCTTTGCCGGGCTTGTCGTAAGCCACGTACAAGCGCGCCGCGCCGCCGTGCCCGCGCGTCAGCGTGGCAGCCTGGTTGGGATGGCGTCCGTCGTGATATTGG
>CAZZNC010000495.1:0-2172 GCA_964655405.1 uncultured Anaerolineaceae bacterium
CACACCCAAGCCGGCTGACATCCAGCGCGAGTGGTTTGTGATCGACGCAAAAGACCAGACGTTGGGGCGTCTCGCCACCCAGGTCGCCGTGTTGCTGCGTGGAAAACACAAGCCGATCTTCGCGCCGCACATGGATGTAGGCGACTATGTGATCGTGATCAACGCGGACAAAATCCGCGTCACCGGTCGCAAGCTCGACCAGAAAATCTACTATCGCCACTCCGGTTACCCGGGAGGGCTGCGGCAGCGCACCTTGCGCGAACAGCTCCAACGCTTTCCCGAGCGTGTGATCGAGGCGGCGGTGCGCGGCATGTTGCCCAAGAACAAACTTGGGCGCAAAATGTTCAAGAAGCTGAAAGTCTATGCGGGCGAGACGCATCCGCACCAGGCCCAGAAGCCGAAAGTTTTCGAGCTGTAGGGACGACGAGGGACTAACCCATGAGCACACAGTATTATGAGGGAATTGGGCGGCGCAAGACGGCTACCGCGCGCGTGCGTCTTTGGACGGGCGGCAACGGCACGGTGATCGTCAACGACAAGCCCGCAGAAGAATTTCTGCCGCGTGAAGGCGATCTCGACTTGGCGCTAGAGCCGTTGCGTGCGGTCGGCCAAGAAAAAGCCTACAACATCACAGTCAAGGTGCAAGGCGGTGGGATTACCGGCCAACGCGACGCGATCCAATTGGGCATCGCGCGCGCCTTGCTGAAGATCGAACCCGAATGGCGCAACGCCTTGCGTCAAGGTGAATTCCTTTCCCGCGATCCGCGCGAAAAGGAACGCAAAAAGCCAGGCCTCAAGCGTGCACGCAAGGCCCCGACTTACACCAAGCGTTAAATTCGTCCCGACTTTCTGGGCACTTGACGCGACGCAGACAGGCAAACCCCCTAGCCGGCAGGCAGGGGTTTTGTCTGTTTACGTTTGGTTCCCATACCGCACGGAGAGCTGATCATGGCATTGGACTTTCTCTGGCCGCACATCGGCGCGGTCCTCGAATTAGCTGCGCTGGATGACACGGATGGTTTGCAGATCGTGCGTGCGCAAGCTGTTGCCGCACAACACTATCCCCCGCTCAACCCGGATTTCCCCGCATTGCTGGTGCAGCGTGGCCTCCCGAACGGGGAGGCGTTGGCGCGCGTGTTGCGCAACCAATATCCCGCCGACCATGTCTTGCGCGCTGTTTACTTGGCCGAAGACACGCTCCACGCCGAGCCGTGTACGGTCGGCACGTTGGCGCAATTTGCGTGGTCTGTGGGCGCAGCTTGGGCCGTGCTCGTTGTGCCGCCACTGCTCCGCGCTGCGAGCTTCGAGCGCTTCCAGGAAACCATCGCGCACCTTCGCGCGCCGGAAGGTTGTCCCTGGGACCGCAAGCAAACGCACCGCTCGCTGCGTCCGTATCTGACGGAAGAAACCTACGAGGTGCTGGAGGCGTTGGATGCGGGCGACATCGCCAAGCTACGCGAAGAGCTGGGCGACCTGCTGCTGCAAATTGTGCTGCACAGCCAGATCGCGGTGGAAGCAGGCGAGTTCCGCATGGCGGACGTGATCGCGGACGTTAACGCCAAGATCGTGCGGCGGCATCCGCATGTGTGGGGCAGCGTGCACGTGGACGACGAGGAAGACGTCAAGCGCAATTGGGATCAGATCAAGCAGGCGGAAAAAGGCCCGACAGGGGCGGATGCGCGCAAATCGCGCTTGGACGGCGTGCCGAAGGGGTTGCCTGCGCTGGCCCAGGCACAAAGTTACCAGGCGCGCGCGGCGCGTGTGGGGTTTGACTGGGACACCATCGAGCCGGTGATCGCCAAAGTGTACGAAGAGATCGCGGAGCTGAAGGCCGCCCAAACATCCGCCGAGCGTGAGGCCGAGGCCGGCGATTTGCTTTTCGCGGTGGTGAACTGGGTGCGCTGGTTGAAGATAGACCCCGAAGCCGCGCTGCGCGGCACAAATGCGCGCTTTGCACGACGCTTCCAATATGTGGAAAGCCGAGCAGCGGAACAGGAACGCGCCTTGCAGGATATGACGCTCGCCGAAATGGACGCACTTTGGGACGAGGCGAAAGCTAACGGCCTATAGTCACGCTGAGCGCGTGCTCGGAGCGGGCGCGCCGCCGTGCGCCATTCGGCGCACCCAAAGCGGCGGAGCCGCTTTGCGCCGCGCTTCGCGCGGGGCGGGCGG
>CAZZNC010000496.1:0-2142 GCA_964655405.1 uncultured Anaerolineaceae bacterium
CCCCGCGCTTCGCGCGGCGCAAAGCGGCTTCCGCCGCTTTGGGGTGCGCCGTTCGGCGCACGGCGGCGCGCCCCGTTTGGCGTCCCAAACTGCACGCATACATTTTCCGCGTGGCATTGTGTTACAATACACCAAACCGCTGAGCGTGGATTTTTCATGAGAGCGTAACATGATCTCTGCTTCCCCTGCGACGATCTTCAGTTTATGCGCGGATGTAACCCTGGCTGCTTTTGCCGCAGCGCTGATCTTCTTGGCGCTGTGGCGCAACGTGCGGCGGCGCAGCAGCCAACTCTTTGCGCTGACCATGTTTTGGCTGGGGCTTTACGGCTTGGTCAACGTGCCGTTGCATTTGGCCGAACCGCTTGAGCTGGACCCCTATCAACTGTTTTCCATAGCCTCGGTGATCTATGTGCTGGGCTTGTTGAGCACGGCCAATTTTCTGCTCAGCTTTGCCGGCGCACCCTACAGCAATTGGTGGGGGATGCGGCTGTTGGGGGTGCCGATTGCGGCGGGGATGATTGCCTTGACCCTAAGCCACAAAGTGTTTGCAGAAATCGCCCTGTTGGGGCACGGAGACTATACCTATGTAATCGCTCCGGCGGGGCTGGTGGGCATAGGCATTGGCGTAGGTTACTTGGGGGGCATTGCCTGGGCGCTGTGGCGCAGCAACATAGAGCGCGCACGGGAAAGCGCGATTCCGGTTTTTGTTTTGTTTCTCGGCTTGGCTTCCCTGACAGTGGCCGCGCGTTTTGACCTTCACCGTTATTCCCCCGATATGATGACCTTGATCGTTGGCGTGATCATGTTGGGGCATGTGCTGCTCCGCCACCAAGTCTTTTTGCCTCTGGAACAGCTCAATGCGCAGCTCGAACGCCAAAACGTGGAGCTGCAAGCGGCCACCCGCGCCAAAGCGCAATTCTTGGCGAATATGAGCCACGATTTGCGCACGCCGCTCAACTCCATCCTGGGCTATACGCGCGTGTTCCTCTCCGGCGCTTACGGCGAGCCGACCGAAGCTCAAGCCGAACGCTTGCAGCGCATCTTGCGCAACGGCCAGCATCTGCTGGAAATGATCAACGACGTGTTGGACTTCAGCCGCATTGACGCGCAGCAATTGGAGCTTTACCGCAAGCGTGTTGTGGTCGGCGCTTTGCTCGACGGGGTGGCGGACGAATTCGAAGCGCGGGCGCGTGCCAAGGGGCTGTGCTTGGTGCGCGGCTACGGGGAGCTTTCGGCCATCTACGCCGATGAGGAACGCATCCGCCAGGCGCTGCATAATTTGGTGGACAACGCGCTGCGCTACACGACTCGCGGCGCGATTATCTTGCGCGGTTATTACGACGTGCTCCAAGAGCGCGTGGTCTTGGGCGTGACGGATACCGGCGCGGGTATTGCGCCAGAAGCCCAAAAGCGCCTTTTCGAACCGCTCGTGCCTGTTCTGGCCGAGCCGTCCGAGCGTTTGGAAGGAATGGGGCTGGGGCTGTTCATCACCAAAAAATTGGTGGAACTGCACGGCGGGCGCATTTGGTACGAGAGCACATTGGGGCAGGGCTGCACGTTTTATATGGCGCTGCCTGCGCATGAAATCCCTTCGCGCAAAGGTGCTATGATCGTGCCGCCGCATCGGGAAGGCGGGCGGCTGACGCTCATCGTAACTTCGCAAGCGGAGGCTGCCAAAGCCCTGCAACGCGCGTTCGAGGCCGAGCACCTGGACGCTTACGGCGTTGTGTGCGCGCATGTGGGGTTGCAAGTGGCCCACGAGATGCATCCGGCGTTGATCGTGTTGGACGAGAATGTGGCGCGGGTGCCTGTTGGGCGCGTTTTGCTGGCTTTGCACCACGATCCAGCGACGACTCAAACGCCTGTATTGCTTCTGACGCAGCAAACCCAACCGCTGTTCCCTTTGCTCCCGAACGTGCGCACCTGGGTGCCCCATGACGCGCCGCCTGCTGCCGTGTTGCAAAAGGCGCGCGCACTGTTGAACGAAACGGTGAGCGTGGAGGCTGCGCTATGACCTTTTCTTATGTTACACTAATCGTGCTGCTTTCCAATGGCCTGATGGCGGTGGTGACAACGGCGCTGTTGATGTTGGTGTGGTGGCAAGCTCCGCGCCAGCGCATGAACCAATATTTTGCGCTGACT
>CAZZNC010000497.1:0-2138 GCA_964655405.1 uncultured Anaerolineaceae bacterium
CGCCGGAAACAGGGAGCTTTCCCACGACCATTTCATAGAGCATCACGCCCAGCGAGTAAATGTCCGTGCGCGCGTCTATCGGCTCGCCGCGCCACTGTTCGGGGGCCATGTAAGCGGGTGTGCCGAGGATGTTGCCCGTCGCGGTGAGTTTGGTGGTGCCCGCCAACATCTTGGCAATGCCGAAGTCGGTCAGATAGGCATTGTCGCGCTTGTCCAGCAGCACATTGTTGGGCTTCAGGTCGCGGTGGATGATGCCCTGCTCATGCGCAAAAGTGAGCGCCGAGGCTATCTGCCCCAACATGCGGCTGGCGAGCGGCAGGTCAAGCGGGCCGCGCGCCAAGCGTTGGTCCAAGCTGCCGCCGCGCACCAGGCGCATGACGATGTAGATATGCTCGTTTTCCTTGCCGAAGTCGATCACCGGCAAGATGTGGGGATGTTGCAAACGCGCGATGACTTGCGCTTCACGCTCGAAACGCTCGACGAACTGTTCATCTTCGGCCAGGTCTGGCGTCATGACCTTGACCGCCACATCGCGGTCCATCGAGGCTTGGCGCGCCAAATAAACAATCGCCATGCCGCCACGCCCCAACACAGCTCGAATCTCGTATTGCTCGTTCCCTAATATCTGATTGATGAGGTCATCATTTGCCATGAGGCCACCCGCTCGCTGTGCTCACATTCGGCTATTGCATCTATGGCGTAGCGTACTGAAAAACACGCGAATAGGCAAATAGTCCTACGCGCGGTTCAGCGCACCGAAAAGGCCAGCAGCCACTGCGCGGCAAAATAGGTGCTGAGCACCCAAAAGCGGGCGCTGCGCCATGTGCCGCGAAAACGCGAAAGCGCCAGCACCGAGTCCGAAAGCACGAAAAGATACGCGCCCGCCAGCGCCCAGGTGGAACCCACCGCCCCCTGCACGGCGATCCAACGGTTGGCCGCTTGCCAAGCCATGAGCAAGATCACCGCCACATAGGCAAACACCGGCGCGCGCATTTCCCCCAGGTGCGGCCAGAGGATGCGCAGTATCACCACGCCGTAAAGCACAAAAGGCAGCGCATCGTACCAGGGCGCAGCGTGCCCCGCCCGCGCCACAGTGAAAGCCACGATATACAACAAATGCGCCATCAAAAAGGCGACCAGTCCGCGCGCGAACCAGCCTTCGCCTTCCAACATCAAACATACATCGCCGACCAGCGAGGCAAGCAACCCCAACACAATCCACGTCTGGTAAGCGTGGAAGCTGGGCACGCCCCGCCCCCGCGCCAACGCCAGCGCTACAATCAGCGCGGTGGTCAGCGGCTTGGCGACGTATTCCAAGCGTTTGGACGGCTTGTACTGGGAAACGATGGTCAGGGCAGCGGAAAGCGCCACGCCGCCCGAAAGCATCCACAAAGCGAGGTTCATAGTTGGCCCCTTGCGTACATTCTGCGCTATCGGGGATTGTACAAGCGGGCGGGGCGTGCCGTCAATCGAGTGGAACGGGCTTTTTTTGGGGGGCGTTGATGGGGTTTATATAGGCAGCGGCTTCAAGCACTATCGGGGCGTTCGTTCATTTCCTCTTGCATAGCTTCCACGGTATGTTTGAGGCTTGGAAGATACTCTGTGACCACAGTCCACACGATAGACATATTCATATCCAAGTAGCCATGCACCAACCGATTACGAAATCCGCTAATGGCTTTCCAGTCTACTTCAGGATGTCGAGCTTTGATCGCGACCGAGAGACGTTGCGTTGACTCTGCCATCGTTTGAAGATAGTGCAAAACAGCGGCACGATCATGCTTAGCAGCCATAAAAGCCTCGCGCCCTGAGGCTGTCAGTTCCTCAATATTAGCGACCATCTCTAAAATATGTACCACGTAGACGCGATCTTGTTTCATAGCGGCACGGCTTCCTCCAACACCTGCGCACGGATGAGCCAATGGAGATCGTCCGGACTGACCAAATCCACGCGCTGGCCGAGCAGCTCTTCCAACTCCACCAGCAACGCGCCGCCTCCCCATGCCGTATGCTCCAGCCCGTCCACGAGCAAATCAATGTCGCTGTTGGGGCCGGCTTGCCCGTAGACGACCGAGCCAAACACACGCACATTGGCGGCGCCGTGCTTGGCTACAAGGCGCAAAATTTCCTCGCGTTTG
>CAZZNC010000498.1:0-2105 GCA_964655405.1 uncultured Anaerolineaceae bacterium
GCATCGGAGGCGGTGACCTGAGCACACCGGAAGGGCAACGGCTCTTTTTCGCCACAGTGGGCAACTTCTTGACGCTGACGGTGGGCGTGATGAGCGGAGCAGTGTTGATCACGCTTGGACGACGTGCCGGTCGTGAGGTGGTTTTGGTCACGCTGACGTTTCTGGCGTTCATCACTGGCCTGCAAGCGATCACGGATTCTTGGACGGTGTTCAAAATCGTGTTCACGCCCCATGCTACCATGCCGCTCAACGATGCCAGCTCAATGGCGCACGAGTACGGTGGACCGGCGGCCCTTTGGGCGCTGGTTTGGATGGCTGCGGACGCGGTGATCTTCGGCGCGGCAGTTTACCATGTGTTGCTGCGCGACTGGCTGCGCTTGCGCTGAGCTTAGGCGTCGTCCGGTGGCTCGTTTTCGGCGAGTGGCTGTGGCCCCATCAGTGCGTAGATCATCACGCCGAGCGATGCCAATACGATTCCGCCCACAAAGCCCCAGGCCTGCAAATGTCCCAAAAGCGGGCGCGGCGCGGTGGCGGCAGTGTGGCTGCCGAAGCCAAGCACGTCTGCCAACCCTGCCGCCGCCGCCGCCAGCAGGCCGGTTAGCGTCAGCCGCACGCCGATGTCTTGGGCCAGCGTGGTTGGTTGCCCGGGATAGAAAACGTGCTTGACGAACCAGTAAGCCGCCGCAAAAAGCACACTGAACCCCAGCAAAATCACCAGCACTTGCAACACGCCGACCCCGGGCGATGCCTCCAAGCCGATCAACCCGGGGAACAAGCCGATCAGGATAATGACCACACCCAGCGTGCCGACGGTGATGCTGATCTGCCCGTATTTTTCCACCGCGTCCCCCCTTAAGCGGGCAAACCTGCGCGCAGGATGCGCAAGAAGTTGCCGCCCAGAATAGCCGCCACGTCCTCCGGCGCGTAGCCGTGCAGCCGCAACTGTTCGCCGATGCTCAGCAAGTCCGCGATTGTGTCCAGACCCACCGGCGCAGATTCCGCACCGAAACCGCCGTCGAAGTCGCTGCCCAGCCCCACATGCTGCGCGCTGCCGGTCAGTTGGCACACGTGATCTATCGCCGCGACGACCGTTTGCCAGGTGGCCGCGTCTTTGCGGTCACCGGGGCGCCAACCGCGCACCAGGAACAGGTTAAAGGGCACGATGCCGATCGCTCCACCGCGCTCCGCAATGCGCCGGATTACCTCGTCGGAAAGGCTGCGGGTGGTTGCTTCCGGACGGAACTTGAGCGGGTTGGCGTGGCTGGCAAAAAGCGGCCCCTCGTAGCGGTCGAGTGCTTCTAGCGCCGCTTCCGGCGCCATGTGCGCCAGGTCCAACACCATGCCGAACTGCGCCATCACGTCCAGCAACTCGCGTCCGAGCGCGGTCAGCGGCCCGGGGGCGCGTGTGCCGCCGCTGTAGCGCGTTCCCGTCCAGGCGGGGCCGAGCACGCGCAGCCCGCGCGCGTACCATTCTTCGACGTGTGTGGGGGATTGGATCGGGTCGGCGCCTTCCATGCCCACGATGATCCCGACGTGGTGTCCGGTGAGCGTCGTCCCTTCCGCCCACGTTGTTAGCACGGCGTCCAAATCGGCTTGCGTGCGCACCAACGCGATCTTTTCGTGCTCGTCGGCCAGCCGATGATAGTAGTCGAGTTGGCGGCGTCCCCAGCGGGTCGCTTCTTCCGGCGTATCGTAAAGCACCTTTTCGTCCGCGAAGAACGCCGAAGACGTTGGCGACACAAAGATCGTGCCTACCAGCAGCGCCACCCTCCCCAGCAAACATTCCGGCAAGCCGACCATGCGCGCGCCGTAGTTTTGCGCCACTGCTGAGCCTCGCTCTTGGGCACGCCCTGCCAGCGCGCTTTGCGGAAAGTGTCGCTCGTTGTTGAGATAGTTCCAGGCGATGTCCAAATGTCCGTCTACGATTATCGGTTTGGTGTTCATGGTTCGGCTCGCAGTTGTTCGGCCAATGTACTCAGTCCCTCAAATTCGCGGTAGTCGCGCATCTTCTCGCCGTTGAGGAAGAACGTCGGTGTGCCCGTCAGCCCGCGCTGCTCGAACGCATCCCACGCCGCCGCAACCAGCGCGTCGGTTTGCGCGGCGTC
>CAZZNC010000499.1:0-2100 GCA_964655405.1 uncultured Anaerolineaceae bacterium
CTTTCGGTCACCGGATCGTATTGCTTGATGCGGTCATAGCGGCGCGCGTAAAGGTCGTAGAGCGCGACCACCACCCCGCGCCCCAAATAGACGCCCTCGGTGATCACCAGCAGCCACCACAGCACGGCCACCACGCCGCACAGTGCGGCAGCCGCGAGCAGAAGTCCAAAGATAGGGGGAAGGTTCATGCGCGTTTGCCGTCCGATGTGCGTAGGGAGCGTGAGCTTTGTGGCGAGCGACTATAACCGTGTGCGCCCGTTTGCGCTATAATCCACGACGTTATCGGTCGGTATACGTATGAGGAGCTACCATGTCGTTTTTGCGCAGTGTTTTTCACAGGAATACACCGGACGTGTCTTCGTTGCGCGCCCGTCAAGACGTGGACGGATTGATCGCTGCGTTGGAACACCCCAACGCTAGCATCCGGCGCGCAGCCGCCGAAGCACTCGGTGAAATGGGCGACCCGCGTGCTGAATCTTCATTGCATCTCGCATTGGAAGACGACGATCCGACGGTGCGTGTGGCGGCCCAAGCCGCGCTCGGACGTTTGATCAAGGATTGAGCAGCGCGTCCAACGTCTCGAACGGATCGGCGGGTCGGTCTGTGGTGCTCAGCAGCCACCCTGCCAGCCGATCCCCTTCCGCTGCGCGTACTACGGCGTGTAAGGCTTCCATATCGTTCTCGCAGAATGCGCTTAGCAGCACCGGCTTGGTGCAGAGTTGGCGCAGCGCTGCCACTTCCCGCCGCAAGTCTTCCACCGAACCGCTGAATTGCACGGCCACCACGTCCACCGAGGCGAGCGTCCCTATTGGGTCGCCGCGCCATGTGGTCGTGAGCGGATGGACGGGGTCGGCGGCGTGCATAGCGGCGGCGGTTTGTGCCAGCCAAAACAGCGCTTTGTCCCGTGACGTTTGGGCGTACAGTGTGTCCGTTGCCACGTCGCGCAAGTCCCACATCAGCAGCGCCGGCTCGTCCCGATAGCGTGTCGCCAGCACGGTGACGGTGCTCGTGTTGGGCAAGGCATGGGAGGGCACGTCCGTATAAAGCACCGGAATCACGTGCAGGTTATAGGCGGCGGCCAAGCGCAGCACGGCGTCCAGCCGCGCGAAGCCTTCGGGGACAGGGGCGCCGTTGGCGAAGAGCGCGGCGTGGCGCAGCGGCAGCCGCACGGTGTTGGCGCCCATCTGCTGCAAATGTGCGAAGTCGGTTTCCAACGCGAGCAGGGCGTCTTCCGCCCACAGATCGCGCGGCAAGGTGATGCCGCGCACGGTGAAGCGTTTGCCGTTGATCTGCAATCCGTCGTTTGCCGCACGCACGAACGCGCCCCCACTGGCGCGGTAAGCGGGCAGCGTGGCCGCAGCGGGCGAGGGTGTGGGGGAGGGGGGCGTTGCCGTTGGCACGGCGGTCGGCGTGCAAAAATGAATCGGCGCGGCGGTGATCGGATGCAAACCGGTGTCCTGCGTGGGCGGGGGCGCGGCGGGCGACACGGTGCAAGCGCTCAACGCGAGCGCCACCAGCGCGAGCGCAACGAAGCGGCGCATGGTCTCACTCCACCACGCTGATTACCACGCCTTGCCGGTCTACGCCCACGATCCAGGTGCGCGCCCGCACGTCCGCTTCGTGGAAAGCGGTCAGGACGGCGCTTTCTATGATCTGGTGGTGGCCTTCGGCAAAAGCGAGCAAGGCAGGCCCGGCTCCGCAGAGCGTGACGGCGGTGGCGCCTGCTTCCAATGCGGCTGCGCGTGCGGCGGCGTAACCGGTGATGTGCGGGATGCGGTGCGGTTCGTGCAGCCGGTCGGTGACCGCGCGGGAAAGCAGCGCCAGGTCACCGATGCGCAGCGCCTCGATGAGCAACGCGACGTGTCCGGCGTTGAAAAGCGCGTCGGCCAGCGGAATTTGGGCGGGGAGGGCGTCGCGTAGCTTGGGTGCATAGTCGGACAGTTCCGGCACGGCGACGACCACGCGCAGCGGGGTGACTTCCAACGTGCGGTAGAGCAGTCCGCTCGTGTCTTGGCTGCACACGCCCAGGCTGCCGCGCATGGCGGTTACCACTGCCTCAGGGCGTGCGGTGATCTCGGCGGCAAGCGTGATCAGTGCGTC
>CAZZNC010000500.1:0-2069 GCA_964655405.1 uncultured Anaerolineaceae bacterium
TCGGTCACCGCCTGCCGCCCCTCGCGCGTAACGGCCATGCGCTTACGCTGGCGCGGGTCACGCCCTATGGGCGCGTCAATGACCCACTCGGACGACTCGGGGATGCCTTCCACCAACGCCAGATAGCGCTTTTCGATCTGCCGCGTCTTGAACTGCGCCTGCAAATGCGCCAGCGCGTCCGGCGTTTTGGCGACCACGATCACGCCGGACGTATCCTTGTCCAGCCGGTGCGCGATGCCCGCCCGTGCCAGATCGCCAAACGCGGCGATCTGCGGCCAGCGCGCCAAAATCGCGTTGACCAGCGTGCCGGACGTGTGCCCGAAAGACGGGTGCACCACCATGCCCGCCGGTTTGTCTATGACCGCGACGTGCTCGTCTTCATACAGCACGGCCAAAGGGATCGGCTCCGGCTGCACGGTGAACGCCTCCGGCTGCGGCACGCGCACTTGCACCCGCTCGCCACCCTCCACGCGGTAGGCGGCTTTGCTCGGCTGCCCGTTGACCGTCACCAGCCCTTCGCGGATGAGCGTTTGCACCTGCACGCGCGAAAGGCCGTCCAAGCGCGTGGCAAGCGTCCTATCCAGCCGCTGCCCCACTTCATCGAGCGTCAGCTCGACCGTTTCGTACCGAGTGCTCATAAGCTCGCTGCCCTTTGTTTGCATTGCACGCAAACGGCGGGATGGCTACAATCCACGCCGGTTTGGCTCGCATATCAAGGAGTGCAAAGTGGCCCCAACCGACCGGATCGTGACCGAAACCACCTTCTACGTCCGCTATGCGGAAACGGACGCGATGGGTATCACCCATCACGCCAATTATATCGTGTACTTCGAGGAGGCCCGCAGCCACTATTCGCGCGAGCTGAACGCGGACTACGCGGACTTCGAACGCGCGGGCTATTGGCTGACTGTGGCGGAAGTGCACGCGCGCTACATCGTGCCCACGCGCTACGCGCAGCGCATCGGCGCGCGCTGTTGGATCGAGCAACTGCGCAATCGGGCGCTGACGTTCGGCTACGAGATCGTGGACGCGGAAAGCGGCACGGTGTGTGTCACCGGCTATAGCAAGCATGTGTGCATCAACCGCGAGGGGCGCGTTTCGCTCATTCCCAAGGCGTTCTACACCGCGATGCAAAAAGGTCAGCCGCAGGAAGGCTAGGAGGGGGCAGCATCGTGGCGTGGAAAGATCGTGGGGGCGCTGCCCTCACGCCCCCGCCTAGCGGCGCGTGTCGCGCGCCGCCGGCATAAGAGTTGCCCCGCTAGGCTCCGTTGTGCGCCAACTCGTACAGGCGCGGCACTTGTGACGCAATGACGGCGGCTTCGCTGCGCCACTCGAAAAGCGGCCCCAACCCGCCGTACTCAAAGGCCATCATCCAGGGGGTGGCCCACTCTCCGCTGTGGATGCGCGCCAGCACCCATTCCACGAATGGCCAATCGGCTTCGGTCAGTTGCAGATGGTCGCGCACCCGACCGGTCGGATCGTGCCCGATGCCGGTCACGTGCAGCTCGCGTAACGCCTCCCCGGGCATTTGCGCCAGGTACTCGTGTTCGTCCAGCCCCATGTACCGCGCAGAAAGCCGCGCATGGGAAATATCCAGCAAGAAGCCCACGCCGGTTTCTTCCACGATGGCGCGGATGGCTTCCGGCTCCACCGTCGGGCGACGCACCCAGTGCCCCGGACCGTAGTAGGGAATATTCTCCACGATCACACGCTCCGCGCCGAAGCGCGCCACTGCTTCTTGCACGCCCGCGAGCATGTACTCGTAGGCGACGGCGCGGTCGTGGGCGTCCGCGCTGGTGATGCCGATCTCCGGCAGGACACCTTGCGGGATGCCCAGATGCAAATTGACATAGGGCGTTTCGGTTTCCGCACACAGCGCGTTGACCTCGTCGGTGTCGAGCTGCGCGATCATCTGCGGATCGCTCATCAGGTTGAAATGGATATAGATGGGGCGATGTTGGCGCGCTTCTGGGATCAGTTGCGGCCAGTCACTGGCACACTTGAAGCGGTCTATTTTTATGGCACCGCTTTGCAAAAGTTCCGCTGCTTGCGGAGAATAGTTGATCGCA
>CAZZNC010000501.1:0-2051 GCA_964655405.1 uncultured Anaerolineaceae bacterium
TGTAGACACCACCCCCTATCACCCATTTTGATGCAATCGCCCTGAACCCGTCCGTTCAAAAATCTTGCCAAGCTCGCCCCTCGATGCTATAATGCGGCTGTCTTTGGGCGCGTAGCTCAGCTGGTTAGAGCGCACGGTTCACATCCGTGAGGTCAGGGGTTCGAGTCCCTTCGCGCCCACCAGCTCAAGTCCAGATGCCGCATGGTCGTCCAGAATACCGTGCGGCGTTTTGCTATAGTCAAGAGCGACCCTTGAACACCTACTCGCCTCCGGTTTCCCCTACACGTGTTAGCCTGGCGTCCTTCTTGCGACGATGGGTTATGGCTACCGTGTTTGTTGCGCTTGCGCTCCTCGCCCATCATGCTTTCCTTCACACAGAGCCGCTCACGGCATCCCGTCTGAAAACTTATGCAACGTTATCCGGCGGGTTGGGGTTGCTGGGCAGCCTATGGCCGTTTCTGGCACGCACATGGCGCACTGCCGCTCGCAGCAACGCCACACACGCGCCCAAACGCACCTTGTTGGACGAAGCCAACCGCTTGCGCGTCACACGCGAACGTGCGCGCGCCATCTACGAAATGGCAACGACGCTCAGCGCCACACTCGACCACCGCCGCGTGCTCGAAGAAGCACAGAACATCGGCACGCTGAGCCTGCGCGAAGACCTGGGGCCGGAAGTGCGCTTGGTGAGCGCTGTGCTGCTCTTCCAGGGTGACGACAACAAATTGCGCGTGATCACCTCACGCGGGTTGACCCCCAGCGACAAAACCGTCGCGCTTTCTGGACGGCGGGGGGTTTTGGGCTTAGCTATGAAACGCGCACAACCGATCTTCGGTGGGGCTGCTGTTCACGACCCGGAACTGCGCTATTTTGCAGGCTTCCATCGGGCGCAATCGGTGCTGGCAATTCCCCTCAGCGCGGGGTTCGACGTGTACGGCGTGATGATCTTCGGTTGCGACGAACCCAACGCCTTTTCCGACGACCACGTGGAGCTGATGACTGCCATCGGCACACAGTCCGCCTTGTCGTTACAAAATGCAGTGCTCTACCAAACGCTGCTGGGCGAAAAAGAAAAAATCGTCGAAGTGGAAGAAGACGCGCGCAAAAAGCTCGCCCGCGATCTACATGATGGCCCAACGCAAAGCGTCGCGGCTATCGCCATGCGCGTCAATTACATTCGCCGCTTGCTCGAACACCAACCCGAACAGGCCCGCGAAGAATTGTGGAAGGTCGAGGAGCTGGCACGGCGCACCACCAAAGAAATCCGCCACATGCTCTTTACGTTGCGCCCGCTGGTGCTGGAAACACAAGGATTGGTCGCTGCGCTGCACCAGTTGGCAGAAAAAATGCGCGATACTCACGATACGCATGTGGAGGTGCAAGCACAGCCGGAAGTGGAAACAGCGTTGGACACCAACGCGCAGGGCGTGCTCTTCTACATCATTGAAGAAGCGGTCAACAACGCGCGCAAACATGCGCAAAGCAACACGATCTGGGTTCGTTTGTACCGACGTAACGAGTTCGTGATCACCGAAATCGAAGACGACGGCGTCGGGTTTGACGTGCAGGCCGTAGACGAAGGCTACGACCAGCGCGGCAGCTTGGGCATGATCAACATGCGCGAGCGTGCCGAACTCATCGAAGGGCAGTTGCACATCCAAAGCGCGTCCGGCAAAGGCACGAAGATCACCGTGCTTGTGCGTGTGCAACCCAGTGGCGTGATTGGGACACAAGAAAGCAGCGCCCCCCCCCTACACTTGCAAAGTCAACGCACACGCCCGCCCGCTACACAGCCCCAAGTCGCGCCGACCCGCTCGCCCACCCAACCCGCTCGGCCCGCCGGACACGCTCAACGTTTGCGCGCCGCGCGCCCCCCAAAAAACGCCGCCCCACCCAACACGCCGCCCAAGCACCCTCCCAAGACACATACGTAAACCGGCGCAGCACTTTGCCCCTTGCCCGCAAAGGTGAATGCCCCAAAACAACAACGAGCCCCCCAAATTGGCGCAGCGCGTCGTTAATGCAGCCTCAGTACAGGGAAGCGCGCGGGT
>CAZZNC010000502.1:0-2045 GCA_964655405.1 uncultured Anaerolineaceae bacterium
CGCAAGCGTTCCATGATGATACGGTCGGCGGTTGTGTGGCTGTGTGCAAAGACGACGCGCACGCTGCCCGTTGAAAGATCGCGCGAGGGGTCCCCCGGCAGCCCGCCGTCAAAGACCACCGTGCAGCGTTTGCGGCGACGCGCCATGAAGCTCTTCAGCCGCTCAACCAATTTGGCTTCGTCGTGCGGATCGTCGAGGCTGAGGTCGGGCAGTTGGCCGATCAAATTGTGTCCGTCTATCAAATAGGGCATGGGGCATCCTCAGTGGTACGCGAAAGGGTGATGCAGTTATAGCACGGGACAAGCGACGCGGCGAGGAATGTGTGCAAAATACCTATGGAGAATATCGCTGAAGCCGGCAAAATGCGGTATATCTAGGGGCAAAATCGCTGAACTCGGAATTGCGGACGGGCTGCGTGCTGCGCGCGCTACAGACCCGTTGGAGGTGGCTATGGACGTGTTGTGTATTGGCGAAGCCCTGATCGATTTCGTTTCCCGCGAGCGCGGCAAAACTTTGGTCACTGCCACGCAGTACACCGCTGCGACGGGAGGGGCACCGGCCAATGTCGCGGCGGGGCTGACGAAACTCGACCGCCATGCACGTTTGATCGCCACCGTCGGCGCGGACGTTTTTGGGCAAAAAATCCTGCACGATTTGCAAGGGGTGGGTGTGGACTGTGCGCTGCGTTATGACGACAAGCACTTTACCACTCTGGCGTTTGTCAAATTGGGAGCGAGCGGAGACCGTAACTTTGACTTCAACGCCGGTGCGCACGATTATTTGCTGCCGGAACAGATCCGCCCCGAGGACGTGCGCAGTGCGCGTGTGCTGCACTACGGCTCGATCAGCTTGCGGCATCCCCTGGCGCGCCAAGCTACGCTCAAGGCCATTGCTTTGGCCCGCGAATCTGATGTGTTGACTTCCTGCGATCCGAACTGGCGGCCTGCGCTGTGGCCGGACGCGGCCAGTGGACGCGCAGCCGTGCGTGAAGCGATTGCGCACGCGGACATTCTGAAGATTAGCGACGCGGATCTTGCTTTTGCGGCCCCGAACACCGGCGACGATTACAAAGCGGCGTTGGAAGCGGTCGGCTTTCAAGGCCGCTTGGCAACGGTGACGTTGGGACGCGAAGGCGCGTGGTACATGGTCGGAGAACACGTTGGGCAAGTGTCGTCGCCGCATGTGCAGGTGGTAGAAACGACCGGCGCGGGCGACGCTTTTACGGCGGCGTTGTTGGACGGGTTGTTGCGCCATGATTTGACGATTGAAGCGCTGGACGAGGAAGCGTTGCAGCAGATCGTGCAGCGGGCTTGCGCAGCCGGTGCACTGACCACCACCGGCTACGGCGCGATTCCTTCGTTGCCAGACGCGGAGGGCATTGAGGCGCTGTTGCGCATGGTAAGCGTGGGCGACGGGCACGCGCGGTAAGGGATTTTTGCGCGGCGTGCCGTGGGGTGTGGCGCTGCCCCCGCACGGTGAGCGCCAACGTTACGAGGCGCGCGGCAGCGCAACTTGCAGGGGCAGGGAGCGAAACGCGCGCAACGACACACGCCTGACGCCCCCTTGTGCTTGCACGCCGCCCCACTGCCTACTACAATCCCCCCTATGAACACATACACGCCTTTACCGGACTTCACGCCGACGCTGGAAGGCTTCCGCGCCGACGAGTTCCTCGCGCTCAGCGAGGCGCTGCTCGCCTTCCCGTTGGAACACGACCAGGCCGCGCTGGACGCTGCACCTTTCCGCTTGGAGCGGCCCGAAGCGCGCCCCGAAGCGCCGCTGCCGTTCTTGCCGCCGCGCTGGTATCCGCATCCCGCGCCGGACGTTGTCGAGGCGGCGCGCGCCGCGCTGACCCCGCCGCCCCGTCCCGCCGTTTTCGAGGGGCGCGTGCAGCTTGTGACGCGCGTGCTGCGCCCGTTGCTGGCCGGTGAGCCGGTGCACGTACTGGGCGAGGCAGGCGCGGGCAAAAGTGCGTTGCTCGCGTGGGTCGCCAACCACGAACGCACCCGCCAACGCTTCCGCCGCATCTGGTGGATCGACGAACC
>CAZZNC010000503.1:0-2041 GCA_964655405.1 uncultured Anaerolineaceae bacterium
GGGCGGCGCTGCACCCCGCTCACACTTTCGGAAGCACGATGCGCTGTTGTCCCTGATACTTGCCGCGCTTGTCCGCGTAGGACGTTTCGCACAGCTCGTCGGCCTCGAAGAACAGCACCTGCGCGATGCCCTCGTTGGCGTAAATCTTGGCCGGTAGCGGGGTGGTGTTGCTGATCTCCAACGTCACGAAGCCCTCCCACTCCGGCTCGAAGGGCGTCACGTTGATGATGATGCCGCAGCGGGCATAGGTGCTCTTGCCCAGGCACACGGTGAGCACGCTGCGGGGGATGCGGAAATATTCCACCGAGCGCCCCAGCGCAAACGAGTTGGGCGGGATGATGCACACCTCGCCCGTGTAGTCCACCATCGAGCGCGTATCGAACTGTTTGGGGTCCACCACCGCGCTGAAGACGTTGGTAAAGATTTTGAACTGGTCGGCGATGCGGATATCGTAGCCATACGACGAGAGGCCATAGCTGATCACGCCCGCGCGTTTTTCCCCTTCGGCGAAAGGCTCGATCATGCCCTCTTCCAAGGCCATCTTGCGTATCCAATGGTCGGGTTTCAGTCCCACAAACGCACCTCCCCGTGCGGTTACATCACGTCCGGCGCAGACATGCCCATCAACTCCAGCACGCGGCGGAACACGATCCGCGCCGCGCGATAAAGCCGCAGCCGCGCGCGCGCCACGTCCTCCGGCACGTCGCTGTGCAGCACGCGCACCTCGTCGTACATCGGGTGGAACTGACGCGCCAGCTCCAGCGCGTAAAAAGCGAGCTTGTGCGGCGCGAAGTCCTCGTAAGCCTGCACGAGCACTTCCGGCAGCTCCAACATCTTGCGGATAAAGTCCCGTTCCCGCGCGCCCAGCAGCGAAAGGTCGGCGTCCGCGTCGCTGAAGTGGCGCGCTTCGGCCTGGCGGAAGATGCCCGCGCAGCGCACATGCGCGTTTTGGATGTAGTAGACCGGATTTTCGTTGGACTGTTCGCGCGCGACGTCCAGGTCGAATTCCAAATGGCTGCCCGGGCTGCGCGCCAGGATGAAGTAGCGCACCACATCCGCGCCCACGTCGGCGACCAGCTCGTCCTGCGTGACAAACTCGCCGCGCCGCGTGCTCATCTTGCGCTGCTGCCCGCCTTCCACCAGCGTCACGAACTGATACAGGATCACGTGCAGCGGTTCGGGGTCGTAGCCCAGCGCCTGCAAGCCGCGCCGCACGGTTTGCGCTTCCACGATGTGGTCCGCGCCCAGCACGTTGACCAGCAAATCGAAGCCGCGTTCCAATTTGTTGACGTGGTAGGCGATGTCCGGCAGCACATAGGTCGGCTCGCCGCTGGACTTGACCAGCACGCGGTCTTCCTCGTCGCCGAGCTTTGTGGTGCGGAACCAGACCGCTTCTTTGGCGTCCGGCGGCAACTTGGCGCGCTCTTCCTCGGAAGCGCCCTCGCGCAGCACGGCGCGGTAAACGTAGCCGCCCGCTTCGAGCTGTTCCAGCGTGCGCCAAACGCTGCTGTCCTCGTAGAGGCTGTTTTCGTTGAAAAACACGTCGAAGGTGACGTTGATCTCGGCCAAACTGCGCTTGATCCACGCGAACATGGCGGCTTCGGCCTCGGCCTTGAAGCGCTCCCAGGGTTCGCCGCGCAAGCTCTCGCCGTACTTTTCCACCAAATCGCGCGCGATCTCGGCCAAATATTCACCCTGATAGCCGTCTTCCGGCAAGGGCACGTCCTCGCCGAGCGCCTGGAGGTAGCGCGCTTGCAGGCTTTGCCCCAACATGCGCATCTGGCGGCCTGCGTTGTTGAAGTAGTATTCCATTTCCACATCGTAGCCGACCGCGCGCAAGATGTTGCCCATCGTGCTGCCGATGATGCCGTTGCGCGTGTGCCCGACGGTGATCGGGCCGGTGGGGTTGGCGCTGACGCATTCGACCTGTGCGCGCTTGCTCTGCCCGATGCTCAGCATGAAAACGTCCTCGCCCGCTTCGATGATCGCGTCCACCTGGCGCACCAACCAATCTTCGTCCAGCCGGATGTTGAGGAAGCCC
>CAZZNC010000504.1:0-1359 GCA_964655405.1 uncultured Anaerolineaceae bacterium
ATCGTCGTTGGCGCTGGGCTGGGTTTCCGGCGGGGGGGGATGGGGCACGAAGCGCACTTTGGTGACGCGCAACTCGTCCATTTCCTCGACGAATACATTGTAATTCCCGTAGCTCACCTTGTCGCCCACCTTCGGGATACGGTCCAGCCGCTCGGCAACATAGCCGCCGATGGTGGTGGAAAGCGGCTTGGTGGGCGGTTGCCCGAAACGCTCGGCCAGTTCGTGCAAGGTGACCAGGCCGTCTATCACGACGGCTTCGGGCATGTCTTCAACGGCCAGCTCTTCGCTGTCGAATTCGTCTTGCACATCCCCAACCAGCTCTTCCAAGATGTCTTCCATCGTGGCGATGCCGGCCATGCCGCCGAATTCGTCAATAACGACGGTGAAAGGGGTCTTGGTGCGCTGCATCTGTTCTAGCACGCGCGAAACGGGCACCATTTCCGGCACGAAGAGCGGTTCGCGCAGCATCGGGCGCAAATCGTGGCGCGCGTGCGGATCGGTCAGCAACTCGGGGTGATGCACCACCAAATCCAACAAATCTTTGGTGTGCAGCAGCCCGATCACTTTGTCTATCGTGCCCTCGTAAACCGGATAGCGCGAATAAGTGCCGGTGGAAATGGTCTCGAAGATCTGCCGCAAGGGAGTATCCAGCGCGACCGCGTCCACTTCCACGCGCGGCTGCATCACGTCGCGGATGAGCGTATCGGAAAAGTCAAAAGCGCGGTGGAGCAAGCGTTCCTCGCTGGCTTCCAACACACCTGCTTCGTGGGCTGCTTCCACCAGCATCACCAGCTCTTCGGCGGAATGGACGCGCTCGTGACCGCTGGCGGGTTCAAAGCCCAGCAAGCGCACCACACCGTTGCCGATGGCGTTCATCATGTGGATCACAGGGCTGAAGAGGCGCAAAAACCACGTCGTGGGCCGTGCGATCAGTACGGCAATGCTTTCGGGCTTTTGGAGCGCGATGGCTTTGGGCGAAAGCTCGCCGAGCACAATATGCAGCGTGGTGACGATGGAGAAGCCGATGGCGATGGATACCGAATGTCCGGCGGCTGAGGCGGCTTTTTCCGGCAATACCCATGCAAAGAGGCTTTCCACCAACCCCGCGACGACCGGCTCACCGATCCAGCCCAGCCCCAGGCTCGCCAACGTGATGCCGAGTTGGGTGGCGGCAATGTAGTTGTCCATGTGGTGGATGGCGTGTTGGGCCACCTGTGCGCCGGGGTGTCCGGTTTCGGCGAGCTGGGCAATGCGTGTGCGGCGTGCCCCCACGAGGGAAAATTCTGCGGCCACGAAGAAGCCGTTGATGAAAACCAACACGAAGACGGCGAGCAATCCTAGAAGCGTTTCCATGGTGGT
>CAZZNC010000504.1:1369-2035 GCA_964655405.1 uncultured Anaerolineaceae bacterium
TGGTGGTTGCGGCGTGCGGCCTCGTAGTGTGAAGGCTGTGACGCCACGTGACTCCTTTCTGCGGCGCGCGTATGCGTCAACGTGGGAGGCGTTTCTCCCCCCTAACGATAGCAAAGCCCCGCCGATCCTACAACTGCGCGTTTTTGCGTTCGTGGCGCAGGCGGGACTGTAAGTATAACCACTTGTGCTATTGTGATCGGTCTGTTCAATATATGTTATGATGGTCTACATAGAGAACCGTGAACGACAGTTCACGATAGTGAATGATGGAGGAGATTGGCCGTGCTTACGAGGAGGTTTTTTTGGATCGGTGTCCTTGTGGTGACGCTGGCGCTTGCCGGCGTGCTTTCGCCGGTGACGCCGACATCAGCGGCAACGTGTACGGTGGGCGGAAGCGCCCCTACACACGCTTCGTTAGAAGCAGCGTTGGCCGATGCAACGTGCGATCCCATTCAGTTGGCCCCGGGAACGTATACGACAACTGCCGCGCAAGTGGTGATCGCTCGCAACGTGACCATTCAGGGCTTGGGCAGCGCGCCGTCCGGCGTGGTGATCCAGCCGACGCAAAACACCGGCGGTTCGGGCAATGGCCGCGCCTGGTTTTTTGTCACAGGTGGCGCAACGGTCAATTGGAACAATGTCACGTTTGATGCCAGTGGGCACAAT
>CAZZNC010000505.1:0-2034 GCA_964655405.1 uncultured Anaerolineaceae bacterium
TTGCCCCAGGGATAAGACGAGCCAGGCGTGATCTCGGTGGCTTTTCGATACTGTGTGATAGCTTTTTCGTGCTCCCCTCTGTCTCGATAAAGGCCTCCAAGCGGCGCATAAAAGGATTCCGCGTACAGGTCTAACATACGCTCGGTTTCTTTATTCCCTGTCACTTCTAACAAATAGGTCTCAGCTTTAGCAAAAAACAGTTCACGGGTTTCTTTCTGTTGCTTCCCCTTACGGCGATACGCAACCCCCAAGGCAGCCTTAATCGCCGGCAAACGCGCCTCTGACGCTTGCTTTTTGGCTAGTTGCAGTGCTTTTTCCAAATCACTTATCGCTTGGTCAACTGTGCGATCTTCGAGAAATTGAATGCTTAGCCAACCGGAAAGGTAAAGTGCGGTGATATTTTCAGGGTCGCGCTGAAGGATGCTTTGCGCTAGGTCAAACGCTTGTTGATAGTTTCGGTGCAGCAAGTTGTGATAAGCTTCCGAAAGCTCGGCAGTATTTGTTTGCAATGTGGCTACAATATCATGTGCCTCTCGTAGTTCTTGCGCCAACCTCTCCTCACGCTTCCGTAGCTCTTCTCCAGAACGTTGTAGGCGTTCTTGCTCTTCCCGCAGCTCTTTGCGCACCTCCTGCGCGTTTCGGAAACCGTAGATCGCAGCGACCGCCACCGCCCCGCCGATGAGTACGCTCGCGCCTTGTAGGAAGCTGAGTACGCGGTCAGCAGAACTTATGTCCGCTTCTGTGATGCTGCCTCCTTTGCACAAATAGATCAACGGGGGTAGGCTCAACAGCAGTAGCGGCGTGACAACGAGCGACAAGATCAACGCATAGCCGCAACCGTCTACCCACTTTGGCGGGAATTTCCCATCTTTTTGCGTTTCCACCTCAACCTTCTCCCCTCACCCTCCTAGACATATGCGATGCTTTTGCTAAGCTCACATCACTCCCCCCTACGGGCACTCCGGCCCATCGTACAAATCCGCCACGTCTACGCCATCCGGCACACGCACCCAACCGGACTCCAAACGCCCGTCTCGCCACACCCCCACCAACAACCAATCCACCAACTGCTGATCCGGGTCCAGCAAAGCGCGCCGCTCCAACACTTGCGCCAGCACCGGCACGCCATCCGCCAAAATGCCCGCCCCGAACAGCGGAATCGCATACACCGGCCAGTCGGCCATGTCCGGCGAGATCACGTAGCACCCCGCCGCCATGTACGCCGTAATGGTCGCGTCCACGTTGGGCGTGGCGCTGGGTGTAGGCGTCTGTGTCCAGGCGTTCGCCGTCGCCGTCAACGCGGAAGCCGCCAACATCTGCGCCGTCGCGGGCACGTTGGGCGTCGGCGTGGACGTGGCCGTCTGTGTCCACATTTCTGCCGTCGCCGTCAACCCCGCCGCAAAAGCCGCCTCGAAGGTCGCTTGCTGATTGGGCGTGGCGCTGGGTATGGGCGTTTCCGTCCATTGCGCAGCCGTCGCCGTCAACCCCGCCGCGAACGCTGCCGACAGCGTCTCGGTGAGATCGGGCGTGTTGGACGGCGTCCAAGTGAGCGTAAAGGTAGGCGTCTGCGTCCAAGCGTCCGCCGTACCGGTGGCCGCTGCAAAAGCCACCTCGGTCAAGCGCACCTCGGTACTCAACCGCGAAGCTGCCGTCGAGTGCATCACATAAGCCGTCGCCGCGTGTTTGGTCTGCACCAACGCTTCGGCAGGAAACGGCGTGCGCGTGGAAGTCGCGTGCACCACCTGGTAACGCCGCAAACCGCTTATGCCCAGCCCTGTGCCCACCAACACACCCACCAGGGCCACCAAGAACAGCGAATACCACAGCCACCCATGCCCTCCGCTGCGCACGCCGACGTTTTCTTGCGCCGCCAACGTCACCGTATCGCTCCACATGCTGGCCGTTTCCTCGTCGTCCACACGACGCAAAGCGCGCACACTGTACGTGGCCGGTCGGTCGGCTGCGCCGATCAAAGTGTCGCGCATGTGGACGGTTTCGGTGCGTTCCTCTTCGCTGACCTCGGCGAGTTCTGGA
>CAZZNC010000506.1:0-2017 GCA_964655405.1 uncultured Anaerolineaceae bacterium
CGGTGGTCGGCGCGGCTTTAACCGACAACTGCGACTACACACTGGCCCAAAAGCTGGAGCACCGCGAGTTCACCAAGACCCCGGGCGGCTTGCCCGGGCTGGAAACGTCCTTCCAGCTCACCTACACCTACGGCGTGCACCTGGCCGAACAGCGGCGGCAAGCGGGCGAAGACGTGCAACCGATCCCCTTGCCGGAGCTGGCGCGGCTGATGAGCGCCGATCCGGCGCGGCTCTTTGGGCTGTATCCGCAAAAAGGCGCGCTCTTGCCAGGCAGCGACGCGGACATGCTGATCTACGACCCTGTGCCGGATGTCACCATTCGCGCTGCCGATTTACACATTTTGTCCGGCTACAATCCGTATGAAGGTGTTGTCGTTAAGGGAAGAGTACGGTCAGTTCTTAGCCGAGGTACGATGCTTGTCCACGATGGCGCATGGCACGGGCAGTCTGGGCGCGGGCGCTTTTTGCACGGGCAGCCATTTACACCGGCTGGAGGGTAAAAAACTTCAAGAAGCAGTGATGACAATACCAAGTCAGCGTGGTATGCTAACGCAACCAATGCAGGGCTGGCGTATTGTCACTCTGGAGTGTATCGGAAGTTCAAAGTTTCTCACAGGAGACCGGAAAAATGCGTAGTTTTATGGGACGTGACATTCTTTCTTTGAAGGACTTCGAGCGTCATGAATACTTCCGCGTATTCGATGTCGCCAAAGACCTGGAACCGTATGCGCGTGACCGGCGCAACGGCGACCTACTTAAGCATAAGACCCTGGTCACCGCCTTCTACCAACCCAGCACCCGCACCCGTTTGGCAACAGAAGCCGCTATGCACCGTTTGGGGGGGCATGTGACGGGCTTTTCCGACGCGAAAATGACCCGCGCGGGTGACTTCTATCAGGAAGGCATCCAGGACACGGTTAAGATGCTGGAATACTATGGCGACGTGATCGCCATGCGCCACTTCCAGCAAGGCGCGCCCGCCGAAGCCGCCAAACACGCCAGCGTGCCCGTCATCAACTGCGGCGACGGCTGGGGCGAACACCCCACCCAGGTGCTTACGGATATGCTGACCATTTGGCGCGAAAAGGGCACGTTGGACGGACTGACCTGGATTCTGATCGGCGATATGCGGATGCGCACCATGCACAGCATCAGCTATGCGCTGAGCAAGTTTGCCTCCAAAGCCTACGTCATTTCCCCGGACGCCATGTACTTCTTGCCGGAATTCGAAGACGAAGTGCGCGGGATGGGGTTGGACTTTGAGCGCAAAGAACACATCGAGCAGGTGATCGGCGAAGCGGACATTATTTACATGGAACCGGTTGTGCAACCGGACTACACCAAGTCTCGCGTGGAAGCCACCGAAGACAAGGGTCGCACGCCTGCCAATTATCAGGTCACCAAAAAGCTGCTCTTCGAAAAGGCCAAGAAGGACGCCATCGTGCTCCACTCTTTGCCCCGCCAAGACGAGCTGCTGCCGGAAGTGGACACCACCCGCCACCAGCGTTATTGGGTGGAAGCGTACAACGGCGTGCTGACGCGCATGGCGTTGCTGGCGCTAATCTTGGGCGCGATTGAGTAAATAGCTATGCAATCGGTGGGTAGCCACAAACTACCCACCGATTCGTCTTCCTAAAAACACCTGGCATTGGAATTTTGAGGACAAGGGACTGAGCGATGCAAACTTATCTGGCCGGTCGTGACATGATCACGACCCAGGAATGGACGTTGGACGAGCTGAACACGGTCTTCAGCGTGGCCGAAGACCTCAAACGCAAGCGCGCGATGGGCGTCCCACATCCATATTTGCGCGATAAAGTGTTGGCGATGCTCTTCTTCTTTTCCAGCACGCGCACGCGCGTCAGCTTTGAGGCGGGCATGGCCCAACTCGGCGGGCACGCAGAATTTATTGACAGCCGCACCACCCAGATCAAGCACGGGGACACCGGCAAGGAAATCGGCGAGATCATCGGGCGCTATTGCGACGGTATTGCCATCCGCCAGACGGATTGGGGCA
>CAZZNC010000507.1:0-2000 GCA_964655405.1 uncultured Anaerolineaceae bacterium
ACACCAGCAACAGCGGCACCGTAGAACTCCGCGAAGCTGTTGTTGGTTACCTCAAGCGTCTCTATCACATCGAATACGACCCGGGCAGCGAAATTCTGGTGACGGTGGGGGTCAGCGAGGCGCTGTATCTGGTGCTCAACGCCATCTTGAACCCCGGGGACGAAGTGATCGTCCCACAACCGAGTTTCGTTTCCTATGCACCGGAAGTGGTCTTTGCGGGCGGCACACCTGTGATCGTGGAAACGCGCGTCGAAGACGCCTTCCAAGTGACCGGCGAGGCCCTGGCACGCGCTGTCACGCCCAAGACCAAAGCCATCCTCATCGGCTACCCGAACAACCCCACCGGTGCGGTTATGTCCCGTGAGCGCCTGGCAGAAGTGGCCGCTGTTGCTGAAAAGCACGATCTCTTTGTGGTTTCAGACGAAATTTACGACCGGCTCGTTTACGGCGTGCCACATACACACTTTGCCACCTTGCCCAACATGCGCGCGCGCACCATTGTGCTCGGTGGCTTTAGCAAGAGCCACGCCATGACCGGATGGCGCCTGGGGTATGCCGTCGGCCCTGCCGCAGTTGTCGCGGCTATGCGCAAAATTCACCAATATACGATCATGTCCGCGCCGACGGTGGCCCAAATGGCCGTCGCCGCTACGCTGGAAGCCGCCGAGGACGCCGTCGAGGAAATGCGCCAGGAATACGACCGCCGACGCCGGTTGATTGTGAGCGGTTTCAACGAACTGGGGCTGACGTGTTTCGAGCCGCTCGGTGCGTTTTACGCTTTCCCCAACATCACCGTTTCTGGCCTGGATGAAAACAGCTTTGCCGAAAAGCTGTTGCAAGAAGAACACGTTGCCATGATCCCGGGCACCGCTTTTGGAAAAAGCGGAGCGGGGTTTGTACGTGCCAGCTACGCCACCGCCTACGAAAAGATCGAAGAGGCCTTGGAACGGTTGCACCATTTCCTGCAACGTTACGGCTAAGCGCCAACCAACGATGCTGCTGGCCATGCGCATTGCAAACGCGGCTGTAGGTTGCCGGCGGCATCTGTTTTGTGTCCCGCCAGGTGTCCCCACGACGGTATAGTATGTTAGGAGGAGATTCCCTCATGGACGCCGAAGAACGCGAGCAGTTACGTCAAACGCTCAAAAGCCTGATGACCGCGCGCTCCGAAGAGCGCCAAATCCTAGAGTCTGCGCTGCAAGAGTTCAGCACCCGACTTTTTGCCGCGCTGGAAAACGTTTTGGATGAGCTGAAGGCCGAAGGCGTACCCGGGCTGGGGAAGTATCGCCGCTTAGCCCATCCCAACGCCCAAGGACGCGAGGCTTTTCAGATGTTCGTGGAGGACTGGAGCATCATTTTTGTACCGCTCTCCGGCATCGCACGCCCCAATGTGCTCGACGAAGCCCTTGTAGCACAAGTTTTCTTCAAGCAATCCAGCTCACGCATTGCGGTTTTCCTCAGCGACGACCCGCAAGGGGAAGCCTTCTACGATTTTTTGATCTTCACCGACCATTCTTGGTTTGCTTGGGGGTACGGCTGGCCGCGTCAGCAGTCCGATATCGAAAGCACGGACTTTGACGAACTGGCGTTGGGGCTGGTACACAGCTTTAGCAAGGACATCTTCACGACGTGGCACACGCGCGCCGAAACGCGCCTGAGTGAGGCGTTGGATGTCAAGAAGCGTTGCTACACCTTCGGACTGCCGGGCGAAGAACAGCATGGCGGGTGAGGTGGCACACTCTGTAAGGTGTTGACTTGGAAGCTGCTCACAGCATCAAGCCTAGAACGCTCGTTCACAAAACGGGCGTTTTTTCGTCTTTACTACACAGATGGGGCGTAGAAAGGCAAATCTTAAAAAATTCACCGCGTTACAATTTTTTAAGGTGGGATATGGCGGGGTTTTCCCACTTAACCCACGCAACGGCAAATGTGGGGATGGGATGGAAGCTCACCCCCCAGATATAGGGATTACGAAAGCACTAACTGGTTTTGGAGCGAAG
>CAZZNC010000508.1:0-1992 GCA_964655405.1 uncultured Anaerolineaceae bacterium
AAGCGCGCGCCAGTTGCGCGGACGGCAGTTGGCTCACTTCCACCGCCACGCTGCTCACCCCCGCCCCCGCCGCGCACGTGTCAAAGACCACGCCGGTCGCGCTGTGCCACTCGTAGGCGCTGCGCAATGCGGCGAAACGCTCTGCCAGCGTCGGAAAAGCGCGGCTGAGCGCGCCCTGTTCGTTGTCCAGATCGCGCGTCGTGCTGCGCACCGTCGCCCCGCTTTGCAGCACCGCAGGCAACGCCGAAACGTCCGGCAACAGCGCTGCGATCTGCGTTGCGTCCAAGTGTGGCAACTCGTCCGCAGCGACACGTGGCGTCTGTGTGGCAACAGGCGTGCCGGACGATTGCGACGATCCCGACCCGAAGCGGGAATACAACAGATAGCCGCTGATGCCCACAACCGCCAGCACCACCAGCCCCGTGACTATATCAAGCGCGCGTTTTCCCAATGCGGCCTCCTCGCGCGTTATTGGGCGGGCGTGAAGGGCAGCCGCTGCGTGTCGTTGAAGACCGCGACCACCTGCGGGCCACCATTCGGCCCCAACACGTACACCATCGCCTGGCGCACCAAGTCCCCGTTGCCCCAGCCGCTGCCGTTGAATTCGCCGCTTACCAAAGCAAGCGGCACACCGGCGATCAGTCCAGCGCGGATTGCTTCGGCTTCCACGCCCTGGTTACGGATCACCGCGCGCAGATACCACGTGGCATCATACGCCGCTGCCGAAAGCGCCCCGGGAACCTGGCTGAAAGCCAGCAAATAATCTTCCAAAAACGTCGTGCTGACCGGATCGGGGTAGCTATATGACCAGGCCGTCACGCCAACCGTGCCGTTTGCCAGCGTGTCCGGCAAGATGCCCGCGCGGGCGGTTTCTTCGGCCTGCGGATAGGCGAAAATGCCCTGCCAGCCATTCTTGCGCATCACGCTCAGCAACGAGGCGGCGTCTTCCGGCGTGCCCCACATCACGACAGCGTCCGGCGCGCTTTCCGCCAATTGCTGCGCTTGTGGCAAAAGCCCTTCGGTAGCGTCGGCCATTTGCACCTGCGTCACCGGCTGCAAATCCCGCGCTTGCATCACGCTCAGGAAGTCCAAATAGGCTTCGGTGGCTTCCACTTGCGTTTGCACCAGGGCGATTTGGGTCAACTGGCGGTCGTCCAACAGATACGTCGCCAGCGCGTAGCTGTAAACTTGCTCCGGTGCGCGGATGCGAAAAAGCACGTCGTCGCGGTCATTGTCGGTCAAAAAGTCGCTCGTCACGCCGGTGAAAACCGGCAGTCCTGCCTTGACCAACATATTGAGGGTCATATCGTCGAGCAAATTGTTTTCGTCCGGCCCCAAAAGCGCTACCGGATTTTGCGCCAGCAGCTCGGTGATGCCGCCGGCCAACGTGTCCGGCGTGGGCGCTTCATCCAACGTGGTCAGCGCGAATTGATAGAGCGTGCCGTCCGGCCCTGCAAAGCCGCCCAGTGTGTTGATCTGGTCGATGGCGAGCTGTGCACCGTTGGCCGCGTCGCTATGTGGCGCGCCGAGGTAGCCGATGAGAAGCGTGGTAGCCTCTTGCGCGCGGGGAGCGGCAGCAGCGTGTGGCAGTGCGGCCAACGTCAGCGCGGCCAGCGCCAGCACGATCAGCAGCCCGCGCCCCAATCGGGCTTTGGTTGTGTGCGTCATGGGCAAAACCTCCTTGCCTGGGAGTGCGTTTGTCGTCGTGCATGTTCCGCCCTAACTATGCACCAGAACGCGGCTCACCACAAGCGCACAGAACGCGCGAAGAGCGCGGGGGCGCTGCCCCCGCACCCCCGCAAGGGGCGAGGTCGCCCCTTGACCCCGCCGCGCGAACGCTGGCGCGTTCGGCGCGGCACGGTGGGCGCGGAACTTGGGCAGGCGACAAATGCTTGTTGCCATTGAACGTCCGCCGCCGGTGGGCGCGCCGCCGTGCGCCTTTCGGCGCACCAAAGCGGCGGAAGCCGCTTTGCGCCGCGCGAAGCGCGGGGC
>CAZZNC010000509.1:0-1991 GCA_964655405.1 uncultured Anaerolineaceae bacterium
ACGTTTGCGGATCGCCGGTGGCGTGGTGGTAGCGCACCAAGAATTCGAGCGCGACAGGGCTGGGGAACTTGGGACGCCCGCGTGTCAATCCCCCGTGTACCCTGTCCGCTGCCGTGAGCAGTGTTTGGGCTGCCGCGTCGAGCACGTCCGGCCTCAGGGGTTCGGAGACAGGCTCCGGAGGCACAAAGAGACTGCGCCCCAGGTCAGCCGAAAGCGTGCGCGCGGCTTGTTCCACCTCCTCGCGGCGGTTTTGGAAGGCGTCTACTACCATTTCCAGCACCTGCCGAAAGCTGGGCATTCCGTAACGCGGCACGGGCGGAAAATACGTGCCTGCGTGGAAGGGGTGGCCTTCCGGCGTGAGAAAAACGGTCATCGGCCAGCCGCCGCCCTGGTTGAGGATCAACGTGGCTTGCATATACACGTCGTCCACGTCGGGGCGCTCTTCGCGGTCTACCTTGATGCTGATGAAATGGGCGTTGAGGTAGGCGGCGGTTTGGGGATCGCTGAAGCTCTCGCGCGCCATCACGTGGCACCAATGGCACGCGGCATAACCGACGCTGAGCAAAATCGGCTTGTCTTGCTCGCGCGCAGCGGCAAAGGCTTGTTCCCCCCATGCGTACCAGTCCACCGGTTGGTCGGCGTGTTGCAGCAGATAGGGGCTGCTTTCGTGTTGTAAGCGATTGGGCATTGTTCCCTCTCCGTGCTCCGTGTTTTTTGCTCTGTGTGGAGGGGCGGGGGCGTTGCCCCCGCGCCCCCAGCAGGGGACAGCGTCCCCTGCACCCCCCGCGAGCCGCGCTGCCGCGCGCCTCGCGGTGCTGCGCCCGCCGGCCCGAGTGGGCGTTTGCGGCGATCGTGCGCATGGGCGCGCCGCCCGCCCCGCGCTCCGCGCGGCGACGCGCAGCATCCGCTGCGCGTGGTGCGCCGAAAGGCGCACGGCGGCGCGCCCACCGGCGGCGGACGTTTCCCGACGACGGGCGGTCGCCGACCGTCTGCGTTCCGCGCCCACCGTGCCGCGTCGAAACGCGCAGCGTTCGCGCGGCGGGGTCAAGGGGCGAACAGCCCCTTGCAGGGGTGTGGGGGCAGCGCCTCCACGCGGGCACCCTCTGTGTGATTGTAGCAAAAAGCGCGGCGCAGGGTGGTATAATCGGGTTGGTCGGTGACTGTGGAGGAGGGAACGAGAATGCGAAAGTTGAAAGCGTGGCTATGGGGCATGGCGGCGGCGACGGTCGGCGCGCTGCGCGGCGGGCCATCGCTGCCGCTGCCGCCGGAGCATCCGCTGAGCGTGGCGCAATTCGTCGCCAGCGAAGAGCCGGGGTTCAGCGCGTGGCTGGGCGCGGCGGCCATGTGGAAGGGGCTACGCGCGCGCAGTTGGCGCGCTTTTTGGCTGGGCGCGATTGCGTTGGTGGCGGGGTTGTGGCGCTGGTTGCGCCGCGAAGACGCGGGGCTGCGCTTTGCCGAGGCCATGCGTGAGGGGCTGGGCATGGGCTGGCAAGGGCAAATCCCGCCGGAAGTGCACCGCCGCTTTGTGCAACGCCGCCGCACCGAGCTACTCGCGCCGTTGGTAGGCGTGGTGCGTGCGCGGGGCCGCATCACGCGCGACGTGCTTTTCGCGGCGCCGGATGGTGCGCCGTTGCGTTTGGACGTTTACGAACCGGCGGGCAAGGGCGGCGTGCCGTGTCCGGCGGTGGTTGTGCTGCACGGCGGACTGTGGCGTCACGGCGACAAGGGGCGCTATGGCCTGGGGCTGCAAAATCGTTGGTTGGCCGCGCAGGGGTACGTGGTTTTTGATGTGCAATACCGCCTGGGCAGCGTCTGGCCTGCACCGCTGGCGGATGTCAAATGTGCGTTGCGCTGGGTGCACGCCAACGCCGCCCGTTACGGCGTGGACACCGCGCGGATTGCGTTGCTTGGGCAGGCGGGCGCGGGCGGACATCTGGCGTTGCTGGCCGCCTACACGGTGGGCGACGCGCGTTTGGCGGCGAGCTGCTATC
>CAZZNC010000510.1:0-1974 GCA_964655405.1 uncultured Anaerolineaceae bacterium
AGTCCAGCGCCAGGCGTTCGGGATCGTATTCGCCGGTGTGCCCCAGCCACATATCAATGTAAAGGCGGCGTGCTTCCCCGTCGTCTTCCAGATATTCGGTGTCGTACTCTTCTTCTTCCAGCCACTGCCAGGCCCGTTCGGTGATCTCGTGCCAAGCGTGGTCGATCAGCCAGGCACGCCCCAACTCGGCTTCGATCTCGGCTTCGTCCGCGCCGTCGAAAACCGGCGTGACCGCACGGAAACCCAAGCGGTCAGCGGCCCAACCGAGGTGTGTTTCCAACACCTGGCCGATGTTCATACGCCCGGGCACACCCAACGGGTTGAGGATGATCTCAATGGGCGTTCCGTCTTCCATGAAGGGCATATTTTCAATGGGCACGACCTGCGAGATGACGCCCTTGTTGCCGTGCCGACCGGCCATCTTGTCGCCCTGGTTCAGCTTGCGTTTTTGCGCCACGCTGACCCGCACCATTTTTTCCACACCGGCGGGCAAGTCGCGGTGCTCTTCGCGCGTGAAGACCTTCACGTCCACCACCTTGCCTTTTTCACCGTGCGGCAGGCGCAACGACGAGTCCTTGACCTCGCGCGCTTTTTCGCCGAAGATGGCGCGCAGCAACTTTTCTTCGGGGCTGAGTTCCTTTTCGCCTTTGGGCGTGATCTTGCCGACCAAGATGTCGTTGGGACCGACTTCCGCCCCTACGCGGATGATGCCGTGCTCGTCCAAGTCCTTGAGCGCGTCGTCGCCCACGTTCGGAATGTCGTAAGTGATCTCTTCGGGGCCTAGCTTGGTGTCGCGCGCTTCCACTTCGTGCTTTTCGATGTGAATGGAGGTGAATTTGTCCCGACGCACCAGGTCTTCGCTGATCAACAGGGCATCTTCGTAATTGCCGCCCTCCCACGAAAGGAACGCGCACAGCACATCGTGCCCCAACGCCAGCTCCCCGTGCACTGTCGAGGAACTGTCCGCGATCACGTCCCCTTTGTGTACGGTCTGGCCCTTGAAGACCACCGGTCGCTGATCGATGCAGGTGGATTGGTTGGAGCGGTTGTATTTGCGCAAACGGTACTCGTGCACGCCGTCCGGCACGTCGTCTTCTTGGCCGATGAAATGCTTCCGCCGTTGCTCGTCGTGGACCAAAACCCAAATGCGTCCGCCTTGTACGGAGATCACTTCGCCGTCTTCTTGGGCCACGATCACTTGCCCTGAATCGTAGGCGGCTTGGCGTTCGACGCCTGTGCCCACGATGGGCACGTCCGGTTGGAGCAAAGGCACGGCCTGGCGCTGCATGTTCGATCCCATCAGCGCACGGCTGGCGTCGTCGTGTTCCAAGAAGGGGATCAACGCTGCCGAAATGCCCACGATCTGGCGCGGCGCCACATCCATATAGTCAATGCGCTTGCGTGGCACGACCATAAAGTGCTGATGGTAGCGCGCGGAAATTTGCTCGTTGACAAACTGCTTTTTCTCGTCCATCAGCGCGTTGGCCTGCGCGATGGTGTAGTGATCTTCCTCGTCGGCGGAAAGGTAATGCACCTCGTCGCTGACAAACGTGCGCACAGGCACGCTTTTCAGCTTCATCTTGGCAAGGCGTTTGTGCACGGCCTTGTCAACAATTGTGCCGGCGATGAAAACGCTCTCGCCCGTTTTGGGGTCGAGGATGTCTTCGCCCAGAGCACGCCCGATCAACCGTTCGTCGTCCAAAGGCAGCTCGTGGTAGACCTTGCGGTAGGGCGTTTCGATGAAGCCGTATTCGTTGACGCGCCCATAGCTCGCCAGGCGCCCGATCAGACCGATGTTCGGGCCTTCCGGCGTTTCGATGGGGCAGATGCGTCCGTAGTGGCTGTGGTGCACGTCGCGCACGTCGAAGCCCGCACGTTCACGGCGCAGCCCGCCCGGGCCGAGCGCCGAAAGGGTGCGTTTGTGCGTCAGTTCGGCCAACGGGTTGGTTTGGTCCATGAATTGCGAAAGCTGGC
>CAZZNC010000511.1:0-1974 GCA_964655405.1 uncultured Anaerolineaceae bacterium
GAAGGGCCGGAAGACCAAAACCAATTCGGCGTCATCTTCCGCTATCGTGATCCGGACGATTTTTATATTTTCCGCATCACGGCGGACGGCTACTATTCGCTGGTGAAGGTGCAGGACGGCGTGCAAGAGAAGATCAGCGATTGGGGCGTTTCGGAGGCGATCCGCCAGGGCAACGCGCCGAACGGGATCCGCGTGGTGGGGCGGGGCGACCGCTTCCGCTTCTATGTGAACGGCGAGGCTTTGCCGCTGTGTTTGCGCGGGGAAAACGAAACCAGCATGTGGGCGACCTGGGAAGGCCCGGGCGTGTGCTACACGGACGAGCCGCGTCCGATCTTCCAGGACGGGACGTTTGGACAGGGCAAGATCGCGTTGGCGGCGGGCACGATTGACGGCAGCGCGGTGAGCGTGCTCTTCGACGACGTGGTGATCGTCGGCCCTGCGCGGGACGCGATGGATGTTCCCCCCACACCGTAGCGGCCATCACAGCCGGAGGAATGAGCGCACATGCGCGTATATGTGGAGTCGGTCGGCTGTCGGCTGAACCAAAGCGAGATCGAGACGCTGGCGCGGCAGTTCCGCGCGCTGGGGCATGAGCTGGTGCACGACGCGGCGGAAGCCGATTTGTGCGTCGTGAACACGTGCGCGGTCACGAGCGAGGCGGCGCGCTCTAGCCGCACCATGATCCGCCGTTTGCACCGCGCGGGGCCGCAAGCCGAGATTGTGGCGACGGGCTGCTACGCGCACCTTGCCCCGCAGCAGGTGGGCGCTTTGGAAGGCGTGGCGCGTGTGGTGGACAACGAGGCCAAAGATCGCTTGGTGGCGCTGGTGACCGGCGCCGACGTTCCCGCCGCGCTTTATGAGCGCGAGCCGCTGATGCGCGAGTTTGTGCCCGGGGCGCTGGGGCGCACGCGCGCCTTTATTAAGGTGCAAGACGGCTGCAACAACCGCTGCACGTTTTGCGTTACCACCCTGGCGCGCGGCAAAGCGCGCAGCCGCCCGCAAGTGGACATTTTGCACGAGGTCCGCGCGCTGGTGGCGTTGGGCTATCGGGAAGTGGTACTGACCGGCGTCAATTTGAGTTCCTACGGGCACGATTGGAAGGATCGCGCGGGGTTGTACCAATTGGTGCGTGCGATCTTGGCGGAAACGGACGTGCCGCGCTTGCGGCTTTCGTCGCTGGAACCCTGGAACTTGTCGGCGGACTTCTTCACGCTGTGGGACGATCCGCGCATGTGTCGGCATCTACACTTGCCGCTGCAAAGCGGTTGCGACGCCACGTTGCGGCGCATGGCGCGGCGCACGTCACGGGCGGAGTTCCGCGCGCTGGTGGAGGCGGCGCGGGCGCGCATTCCGGAGGTGGCGATCAGCACGGATATTATCGTCGGCTTTCCCGGGGAAACGGACGCCGAGTTCGAGGAAAGTTACGCCTTTGCGCGCGAGATGGACTTTATGAAGCTGCACGTTTTCCGTTACTCGCCGCGCGAGGGCACGGTGGCGGCGCGGCTGCCGGAGCGCGTGCCGCTGGACGTGGCGAAAGCGCGCAGCGCGCGCATGTTGGCGCTTTCTGAGGAGGGCGCGCGGCGCTATTGGGCGCGCTTTTTGGGGCGGGAAGTGGACGTGCTCTGGGAGCAGGTCAGCGGCGCTTCGGCGGCGGGCTTCCGCAATGTGGGGCTGACGGACACCTATATCCGCGTGGAGATGGACGCGCCGCAAGCGTTGACAAACACGATTACGCGCGTGCGGTTAGCGGAGCTGACCGAGCGTGGGATGTGCGCAGCGCGGCTTGCGAGAGGTGCAAGAGGTCGTGCCTCCTGCTGAGAGTGCGGCAATGCCCCCGAGCGTAGGGGTACATTGGGGCGCGGCTCTGCTATAATGCCGGTGAGGAAAGGACGGGATAGGATGCACCCAAAAGAACAGATGACCCAAGTCCTCAAAGCGGCGATGAAGGCCGGTGACACGCAAAAACGCGGCGTG
>CAZZNC010000512.1:0-1961 GCA_964655405.1 uncultured Anaerolineaceae bacterium
GTAGGTTTCACCTTTATCCATTGTCTCTAACGACAAGGAGAAGCTACCATGCGCCGAACAACTAAGGACCAGTATACCCGACAAAGCGCCATAATCCAGCAGCTTTTGCACGAGACAGCAGCAGAACAAGGGGCGATGAGTGGTTTTGTGCAACGGCGGTCGAAGATGACTGCGGAAGTGTTTGTGCAGATCCTGGTGCTGGGGCAGTTGGAGAGCGGGGAGGCGACGCTCAACGATGCCGTTCCAAGGAAAACGCCCGCAAGAAAGAGTGCACGGCCAGCAAGCACTATCTGCGCTTGCTCGATTGGGGACTTTGGATAACCAACGCGCCTGCTGACCTCTTGCCGCCTCTGGCGGCGCCGACGCTTTATCGTGTGCGCTGGCAAATCGAGCTGTTTTTCAAGCTCTGTAAGTCGCAGTTTGGCCTGGCGCAGGTGGGGCATTGGCGTTTGTCGCGCGTATTGTGCTACCTGTACGCTCACCTGATAGGCATCGTGCTTTTCCAGGGCATGATCGTGCCCTGGCGGTTCCACGCCGGTCGCGAACTGAGTCCGACGAAAGCTTTTCGCATCGTGCGACGTCGAGCCTTCGCCCTCTTGCAGGCCGTGCACACGCGGGGCGCTGAACTGGCTGCGCTACTTGCCGACATGCAGAGCGATTTCTTACGGTTGGCGCTCAAGACGCCTCGCAAGAAATCGCCCTCGGCGTTTGCTCGGCTGCTGGAACTCGATGCCTTGTTCGGCTTAGCTTAATGCCTACGGGCAACGCCCCCGCTGTCGCCTGCCCAAAAACCCGAATATCCGCCCTGGCACGCTCGGCGTTCCGCAGCGCCACGCACTGCGGTATAATGCCCCACGTGCGCCCGCGCGACGTTTTTGGAGGACAATATGACTGAGGTTTTGACGACCGTTTTTCGTAAATACGACATTCGCGGCACCGCCGTTGGCCCTGACGCGCAACTGACACCGGAATTCGCCCACCTGGTCGGCCAGGCTTACGGCACATACGTCCAGCGCGAACTGGGCGTGCAGCAAGTTTTCGTCGGCGGCGACAACCGGCTGAGCACGCCGCCGCTCAAAGATGCCGTGATCGCAGGCGTGCAATCCACCGGACTGCGCGTGGTGGACATCGGCGCAGTGTTGACGCCTACCGTCTACTTTGCCGCCGCCGCCCACGAACACGCGGGCGGCATCATGATCACCGGCAGCCACCTCACCACGCAATACAACGGCATCAAGATGGCCTATGGCGCGTTGGCGCTGGCCGGTGAGCAAATTCAAGCGCTGCTGCGCCTCATCCAAACCGACGACTTCGCGCAAGGCGCGGGCGAGCTGGTGCAAGATTTTGACATGATCCACCGGCACATGGAAACGATTCAGGGCAAGGTGCAGATGGGTCCGCGCAAGCTCAAAGTGGTGGTGGACGCGGGCAACGGGCTAAGCGGCACTTACGTTCCGCCAGTGATGGAAGCGCTCGGCGTGGAGGTGATCTGCCTCTACTGCGAGCCGGACGGCACGTTCCCGAACCATTTGCCCAACCCGGAAGACCCCGAGCTGACCAAAGACCTGGAAGCGGCGGTTGTGCAGCACGGCGCGGACTTCGGCATCGGCTTTGACGGAGACGCCGACCGCTGCGGGCTGATCGACGACCAGGGGCATCACGTGGCCGCCGACCGCCTGTTGGCGCTGTTGGCGCGCGACCTGTTGGCGCGGCACCCGGGGATCACGGTCGTTTTCGACGTGAAATCCAGCCAGGTGTTGCCGAACATCATCAAGCAGCATGGCGGCGTACCCATGATGTGGAAGGCCGGCCACAGCTTGATGAAGCAAAAAATGCACGAAATCGGCGCAATGATCGGCGGCGAGGTGAGCGGGCATCTTTTCATCGGCGAGGACTATTACGGCTTTGACGACGCGCCGCTCGTGGCACTGAAGGCTTTGGAGCTGATGAGCAAGACGGAA
>CAZZNC010000513.1:0-1955 GCA_964655405.1 uncultured Anaerolineaceae bacterium
CTGCTCGGGAATAGCGTTTTGCGCCATGCCAACGGCATAGTTGAGATTTTGCGGGGAGGGCGGTATGTCGCGTCGGACACTTTCAAAGCTGGCGGTCTTTCTGTTGAGCTTGAGCATCTTTGCGCCATTCCAAAGCCAACAACCGCTACTCGACGAGGCTTTGGCGGAAGGCGGTCCCATTCCCTGGACGCTCTACTACCAGACCAGCGGTAATCCAGTGCGTGTATGGGCGTTGCGGGACGGGGAAAGCGAGCCGCTGGGCTTGGAAGTTGTGCCCCAGTCGTCGTGGCACATTTCACCGGACGGGCGTTACTTCTTGAAACTCACCATTCCGTCATGGGGGGACGTTGAAGGGCGGCGTGAGGCTCACGTCGCGCTCTACGCTTTGCCGTTTTCGTCGGAAGGCGAGCCAATTCGCACATGGGACATTGTGCTGGGTGAAGGGAAGTCGTTTGAGGCTGGTTTTCGGTGGGCGAACACACGCCAATTCTCCCTTCCTTTTGTGGACTGGAAACATGCGTCGGTAGAGGGCCGCTATGTGTTGAAAGAGGCAGAAAACCGGCTTGTGCTGGATGTGGAAAGCGGAGAGCAACGTCGCTTGTCGTGCCCTGTGCCTGCCGATATATGGCAAGGAATATGGGGCGATATGGTTTTCAGCGATGATTTTCGCTATGCGATATATCCTGCTGCCAAGGATAGCCGTGAGACATTTGATCTGAACGGAGCGATAGAACTGCGCCTGATGGTGTGCGGAACGGCACAAACATATTTTGTGTCGCGTGGGGACGCGAATTCGGCACGCTGGGGGCGGGGCGCTTCCCGCGTGGTCTACCAAACCGGAGTGGGACAATGGTTTCGCCTGGATATCGAGCAAGCCCTAGCCAGGGACCCCGTGCTTTATTTTCACACGGGAGTATCCGAGTTTCACAAGGGGGTGGGGACGTTGTTGGAGGCGATTTCACTTTCTCCCGACGGGCACACGGTGGCCGGGCTGGCCTATTTACCCGATGAACAACGAAGTACACTTTTGCTCCTTGACGACCGTACCGATGCAGTATTCGACGTGGGGATACACGGGCGCTACGTTCCGCAGATGGTGGATGGTGAGAGCCAGGCCGCGCTTTGGTCGCCGGACAGCCGCTATCTTGCCTTTGCTGTGATAGCGGATGGAGAGCAGCGTTTGTATCTTTTCGACGTTTCGACGCACGCCGTCGTGCACACGGTGCGAGCCGAAAGCGACGATCCGATACCTATTTTGGGGTGGGGCAAGTGAGCGTTTCTTGGATGATTTGAGAACGTTCGATTGGAGGGATTGTTTTTTCGCAGCGTCGCCGTAATGCCGCGCGACGCAAGCACTGTCGCGCGGCGGCGTGTGTACTGCTCGAACGCTTGCCGTCAGCGCACCAAACGCGCGTACACTGAAAGCAGCCGACGAAGAGGCGATCTGCCTACTCCCCGTCCTTGAGCCGTGCGACGACTTGCTCGATTTTCTTCTCCGACGAACCCGACACGCACAACATCTCGTGCATGGTGTCCTCTTTTTGTTACACGCGCCAACGCATCGCCCAGCGGCGGCAGGTGGCTTTCGAGTACCCCGGCCACTTTCCCTCGCCTGGCCTTGGGGGCAAGTGGGTTTGCGGGCGGCTCACCGTCGCCGAAGCGTGGGGTGCGCAGTTTCCGGAAATGCTATACTTTGGTCGTATGTTAGTTTATGAAAAGAGGCGGTGATATGTTTGCACATAGACACATCGCGATCCGGTGCATGGTGTGGGGAGTGTTGTTGGCCGCGTTGCTCGGCGCGGGGAACTTCGCCGCTGCGCAAGGCGGGCCGGTGATCACAGCGGAGAACTTCGAGCACCTCACGGTCACGGCGGCTTTTCAGGTGGGTGAGATCGCAGATCTGGCCGTGACCGATGCGTACTTGGCCGTAGGGTCGCTTGGCGGGGTAGCAGTCT
>CAZZNC010000514.1:0-1953 GCA_964655405.1 uncultured Anaerolineaceae bacterium
CGAACACGGCGGCACGATCCAGCGCCACCAGGTCTACGCCGACCGCATCGGTCGGCTTTCTATCATCACGTACAATCCGTCCCAACCGTGCCGCGAGGTGCGCCGTGTTTCGGAAAACTTCACCGTCTACCCCACCAACACGCGCCGCGCGCTTTTCCCCTGGGCAGCGTACCGCGTGGCCGCCCGCCTGATGCGCTCCGATGACCCGCCGCAGGTGGTCAGCACGCAAGACCCGTTCACGACGGCGCTGGTGGGCTGGCTGCTGAAAAAGCGCTACGGCGTGGCGCTGAACACCCAGGCGCACAGCCACTTTTTTGAAAATCCGCACTGGCTGGCCGAACACTCGATCCGCAACCGCGCTTTTTACGCGCTGGCAAAGTTCCTCGTGCCGCGTGCGGACACGTGCCGTGTGCTTTCCGAACGCGAGCGGCAAATCTACATACGGCGCGGCGTGCCGCCGGAGCGCGTGCATATCCTCACCGTGCCGGTGCGCCTGGAGCACTTCGCCGAGCCGCGCCCCGCCGAACGGCTGGCGGCGTTGCGGGCGTCGCTGGGCGTGCCGGAAGGCGCGCCTGTGTTGCTCTGGGTGGGCGCGCCCACCCGCCCCAAGCACATCGAGCTGCTGTTGGACGCCTTCGAGTATGTGCGGCAGCGGCGCGCGGACGCTTATTTGGTGTTGGCGGGGAACTTCAAGGCGCGCCCCGATCTTAAGGCGCGCGCACAAGCCGTCGGCCACGTGATTTTTGCAGGCGTGGTGGGCCACGACGATCTGCCCGCGTACTATCAAATAGCCGACATGTACGTGCACAGCTCGCTCTATGAGGGCGTGGCGCGCGTGGAGTTGGAGGCGCTGGCGGCGAGTACGCCGATCGTTTGCACGGATCACCTGGGCGCGCGGGAGGTGGTGCGCGACGGCGAAAGCGGCATCCTGACCCCGCATACGTCCGCAGGCTTGGCAGCGGGCGTGCTGACCCTGCTCGACGATCCGGCACGCGCCCGCGCGATGGGGCAATTCGGCCAGCAGGACATCATGGCGCGCTTTGACTACGAGGCGCTGATGGCGCGCTGGGAGGCGCTCTATCGCCACACGCTGCAAGTGGGCAGGGAGCGTGTGGCGTGCGCTGGTTGATGCTCACCCGCGTGTTGGACCCCGACAGCCAGGCGCTCGGCTTTACCGTGCGTTGGGTGGAAGAATTGGCCGCGCGGCTCGACCATTTGGATATTATTTGCCAAACACACACCAACCCGCCGCTGCCGTCCAACGTGCATCTTTACAGCATGGGCAAGGAGCGCGGCGCAGGGCGCGCGGCTCAGGCCTGGAACTTGACGCGCCATCTGCGGCGGCTGGTGCCGCAAGCCGACGGCGTCTTTGCGCACATGATTTCGCGCTATGTGTGGTTCGCTGCGCCCTGGGCGCGTTTGCACCGTAAGCCGATCCTGTTTTGGTACACACACCGGCAAATTTCGCGTGAGTTGCGGCTCGCCGACACACTCGCCACTGCCGTTATGACCGCTGCGCCCGGCAGCTACCCGTTGCCCTCGCCCAAAGTGCACGTGATGGGGCACGGAATTGCGCCGGAGCTTTTCCCGCTCGCGCAAGGGGAGGCCTCGCCCCCCACCGTGATCTACGTGGGGCGGCTTTCGCGCATCAAACGGCAGGACTATTTGCTGCGCGCGGTGGCACAAGTGGCGGCGCAGGGCGTGGACGCTTTCCGTGTGACGCTGGTGGGCGGGCCGATGCCGCAATATCCGCACTATCCCGCCGAACTGGAAGCGCTCGCGGGCGCGCTGCCGCCGAACGTCCAAGTGGCCTTCGAAGGCGTGTTGCCGCGCTCGCAAGCGGCGGAGCATGTGCGCCTAAGCGCGCTGGCCGTGAACCTTAGCCCGCCCGGGCTTTTCGACAAAGCTGCCCTAGAAGCCATGCTCACCGGCAAGCCCGTTGTTGTCAGCAAC
>CAZZNC010000515.1:0-1947 GCA_964655405.1 uncultured Anaerolineaceae bacterium
CCTTGATGAACATCATCTACGGGCTTTATCACGCAGACAAGGGCACCATCCGGCTCAAGGGACGTGAGGTGCATTTCGCCAGCCCGCGCGAAGCGATCCGCAACGGAATCGGCATGGTGCATCAGCACTTCCAGCTTGTGGACGTGATGACCGTGGCGGAAAACGTCGTGTTGGGCGAAGAAGGCACGGTGGCCTATCGGGGCGAACATTCGCCGGTGCTGCACTGGGTGTTGCTTTGGCTGCCGAGCTTGTTGGTCTTTGCATTGAGCGTGATCGTTGGCGCTTCGCTAGGCGGGGGACGCTACGTTGTGGGCGGCATGGCCGTCGGTGCGGCGTTGGCGGCGTTGGTGGCGCGCCCGCCCTGGGCACGGCTGAGCTGGGGACTGGTGTGGCGTGTGGGGTTGGCCTTTTTGGCGCTGAGCATCGCTGCACAAGTGGCGTCGGTAACGCGCGTGGGCATCACCGACGTGGCGCTGCGTCAAGAAGTGGCGATCTACAAGGAAAAGAAGCCCAAGACGATGGAAGAGGGCTATACGGTCAAGCGCGCGCTGGTCAGACACCAGCACCTTGACTTCAGTTGGACGAAGGAATATCGCGACGCCACTACCGACGGTACGGGCATCGGAGGCGTGGTCGCCCGTGCCAAAGAAGAAATGGCCCCTTACCGTGACAAGGGCATCCCGGGCTGGCTGTTGGACGCGATAGACAGTGTGCCGCCGGTTGCCGAGGCGCTGAGTGTGGCGCTGCTGCTTTTGTTGCTGGGCGCGCACTGTGTGCGTTCTTGGCGCGGCACACAAGTTTCCCCTGGGCGTTTGCGCCTGTATGATCTGGTGCTGCTCGGCGCGCTGGTGCTTGTCTATAGTGGCATGGGCTGGCGAGGGCTGCACGCGGCTACGATGGAATGGCGCATTGTGCTTAGCGCGGCATTGTTTGTCGGGCTGAGCGCGATAACCTGGCGCACGTATCATTTCCGCAAACAACACGGTGACTCGATCCTGCACACTTCGCCGCTCGATAGCGTGGTGGATGCCTTTTTGATGTTCGTCACCAACCTGACCGAAATCGGCAATATGCACGCGGCGGCGGAGCGGGTGCGCGAGTTTTCGCGCCAATATGGGTTGGAGGTTGACCCCGATGCCGTGATCGAGAAATTGCCCGTTGGGATGCAGCAGCGCGTGGAGATCATCAAGGCGTTGTATCGCCAAGCCGACATCTTGATCTTGGACGAGCCGACTGCCGTGCTGACCCCGCAAGAGGGGCGCGAACTCTTCAAGATCATGCGCGAACTTGCCGCGCAAGGTGTCTCGATCATCTTTATCACGCACAAGCTCAAGGAAGTGTTCGAGGTTGCCACCCATATCGTGGTGATGCGCGGTGGGCGTGTGGTTGGCGCGACGACGCCGGAGCAAGCCACCGAGCCGTCGTTAGCCGCGATGATGGTTGGGCGCGAAGTGATCTTGCAGGTGGAAAAAGACGAAGCGCATCCCGCCGAGCCGGTTTTGGAAGTGGAAGGGCTGAGTGCCTTCGACGACCGAGGCGCGCAGGCGTTGAACGAAGTGGGCTTCCGGGTGCGCGCGGGCGAGGTGCTGGGCATCGCAGGGGTGCAAGGCAACGGGCAAACCGAGCTGGTCGAAGTGTTGACCGGCTTGCGTTCCCCGACAGCAGGCTCGGTGCGGCTGTTGGGCATGGATTTGCAACCGGACGAGCAACCGGACGGCAAGCTGTGGCCGCGCCTGGCTGCACTGGTGCTGGATATGGCGCTGGTCGCGTTGCTGGCGTACTTCGTGGGCTTTCTTGTTTGGTATTTCCGCGACGGGCAACTTGGGTTGGCGTCGGCGGCGCTGGTGGCGCTGCTGGTGTATGCGCTGTACTTCATGGGCAACTGGATTGGCTTTGGTGCAACGTTCGGCATGGGCCTTTTCAGCCTGGAAGTTAGCGAAACGGAAA
>CAZZNC010000516.1:0-1938 GCA_964655405.1 uncultured Anaerolineaceae bacterium
CGCGCACCAACGCGATCAGCGCCTCGTCGTCCTGCAACGCGAGCGCCTCGTCACGCGGGCCGCCCACGAAAGCGCGCAGCAGCACGCTTTGCGGCGCGGCGCGCTGCGGAAATTTGGTGCTGGTCCAGGTGCAGGCGAGCAGGCGCGTCGGTTCGCTGCGTGGCACCACGTAGCCGAAGCCGTCCAGCGGGTGGGGGAAGCTCGCTTCTGTGTAGCCCAGCGACACGGTGGCGGTGGAAACGTAGCGGATCGCGTCCAACTGCGCGGCCAGCTCTGCGTCCAGCGGGCGCAGCAGCTCGGCGGCGGCGTAGGCGGGCGCGGCCAGCACGACCGCGTCGGCGCTCAGCGTGCGCCCGTCGGCCAGCGTCAGCGCGTAGCCGTTGGGCGTGCGCGCCAGGTGGGTCACGGCCTGCCCCGTGATGATCTCGCCGTTCAGCGCGCGTTCCAGCGCGGCGATCAGTTCCGCCAGCCCGCCGCGCAGCGTCATAAAGACGGTGGTTTTGCCGCTGCCGTTGGAGCGCGCGGCTTTGGCGCGGGCGCGCCGCGCGGCCAACATGCCGCGAATCAGGCTGCCATGCCGCCGCTCGATTTCCACAAAGCGGGGGAAGGTGGCCTGGATGCTGAGCCGTTCGGCGTCCGCCACGTGGATACCGGCCATCATCGGCTCGGCGAGCACGTCCAGCGCCTCGCGCCCCAGCCGCCGCCGGATGAAGGCCGCCAGGCTCTCGTCGGCGGGGTCGCGGCGCGGGGGAATGAACCAGTCCAGCCCCATGCGCAACTTGCCGGGCCACGAGATCAGCCGGGAGGTGAGGAAGGGGCGGAACTGCGTCGGCACGACCAGCAACAACCCTTCCGGCATACGGCGCAAGCGTCCGCCGCGCAGCACGTAGACGGCTTTGCGCGCGTCGTTCGTGCCGATGAGGCGGTCGCCCAGCCCCAGTTCGCGGCAGAGTTGCAGCGCCCAGGGCTTTTGCGTGATGAACGAGTCCGGCCCACCTTCGATCACGAAGCCGTCGGGACGGTCGGTGACGATCTTGCCGCCCAGCCGCGCGTCCCGCTCCACCAGCGTTATCGCCAGCGGCAAGCCCTGTTCGGCGGCGGCTTGTTGCGCGTAGTAGGCCGTCGCCAGCCCCGCGATGCCCCCGCCCACGATCACCAGTCGCCTCATAGCGCGCTCCCCTGGTGGCGGCGCACCACGTCGGCCAGCGCCGCAATGAAAAGCGGGTCGTCGTTGAGCGAGGGGGTGCGCGCAAAGCCCAGCCCCAGCTCTTCGGCGAACTCGCGCGCCTGGATGTCCAGGTCAAAGAGCACTTCCACGTGGTCGGCCACAAAGCCAATGGGCGCCACGAGCACATGCGGCGCGCCCGCTTCTGCCAGCGCGCGCAGATGCTCCAACAGCTCCGGCCCGATCCAGGGTTCGGGCGATTTGCCCGCGCTTTGGAAGGCCACCGACCAGCGTTCGGCGGGCAGCGCCAGCGCCTCGGCGATCAGGCGCGCGCTTTCGCGCACCTCCTTGGCGTAAGGGTCGCCCGCCTCGATGGCGCGCACGGGCAGGCTGTGCGCGCTGAAGACGACGTGCGTTTCGGTGGGCAGCGCGGCCAGCGAGACGCGCACGCGCTCCGCCCACGCCTCCACAAACTGCGGGTGATCGTGGTAGCCGAGCACGTAGTTAGCGTCGAAGTCGCGGTCGTTTTCGATGTCGGCGAGCAAGGCCGCTTCCAGCGCGTCAAAGTATTTGGTGGTGTTGAACTTGGAATAGTGCGGGCTGACCGGCAGCGCCACCGCCTGCGTAACGCCGTCGTCCATCATCTGCATCACCACGTCGGCGATGCGCGGCTGCCAGTGGCGCATCCCCACGTAAACGCGGTAGCGCAGCGTGGGGGGCGCTTCTGCGTTGAGCGTTGCTTCCAGCGCCGCCGCCTGCCGCCGCGTGATCGC
>CAZZNC010000517.1:0-1930 GCA_964655405.1 uncultured Anaerolineaceae bacterium
TCTCTCTTGGGGTCGCTTGCTTTGGCTTCCTGTCACTATTCTAATGTTAAGCTGCAAGGCTTTTCGGCGAAAAAAACCGCCGCATGTTTGCACATCCGGCGGGGGCATCTCTACAACGCTTTTACACGATCTTTGCGTCTGCGTTGCGCGCCGAAGCCGCCCCCTTTCGCGCTAAGTTTTCGAGCTGCCCTGCGTTGTTCTGTGCAGTGCTTTTCTCAAGCGCGCACACATCTTACCACCCGCCCCAGGGAGCGTCAAGGGTGATTTCGGGCAAATTTCTTTCCGATTAGGAAATCGTTCATCCTGCGACCGGTTTCCCGCTCAAAAAGGCCCGCTGCTTCAGCGAAACAGCCGCCGCGCGCCATACAAATTGAACGCGGCTATGTACGCTTCGATGGCGCGTGTAATCCAGTCCACCACGAACTGCTGCGGATCGCCCATCCAAGGGCGCAAGTTGGCATAGAGCCGTTCACGCGCGGCCAACACGTCGGGATGCGCCCAAACGTAACGTGCGCCGGTCTTCACCAACCAGGTGCGACGGTCGGGCGTCAAAGCGGCCAACGCTTGACCGCGTTCGTCTGCTTGCAACCACTTTTGCCAACGGTTGGAAGCGTCAACGGCGCTTTCCAGCGCGGCGAGGAAGCCAGACGGCTGCATCTGCGGATGCGCAGCCGCGATGCGGCGTTCGTGCGCCTCCAAGTGCATCAGCGCGTCGTACTCGGCAGCGGTGAACTCCGGCCCCACATTGGCCCCACCCATGCCCGCCACAGGATACATTTGCGGATTTTCCACCCAATCCGTGTAGTGTCCCTTCACCAGCGAACCATACGGCGCGGCAACACGATAAAGAGCCTCGGCAGCTGCCGGATCAAACGTCGTGGTGTGCAAATTCGTCCCCACCTGCGCCACCACGAACGCGGGCCACGCGCCCTGCAATCCGCGTTGGGCCAAACCTTGATGCAACAGCGCCAAGAAACGCTCGAAGTTTTCCAGCGCCACCAACCCGCCGTGCACTTCTTCTGTGCCCACCTCATACGAGATCGGCGGCAACCCCAACCGTTCGCGTTCACTTTCGGCGTGCGCGATTAGCTCCAAGCTGCGCGCGACGACCGTTTCCACCGGCAGCGGGCCTTCCACCGTGCGATCCACCGTCGGATCGATATGTAGCAACGCATAGCCGGCCTGCAACATCGCCGTAATGGACGCTTTGACCTCGGCGGTGGTTTGCGCCAGGCTCAGACGGTCGCGCGTGTGTACGTCCTTGAGCCACTGCCCGCCGTGATCCAAGCAGGGGAACAGATCTTCGTGGCAAGCGTACTTTTCCGCGTACAGCCGCATCTGTGCCACGAACTGCGCGGGCGTCCACCCCGTATAGCCCCCATCACGATCCACTTGGTTCAGCGTGGCCGCGAAAAGCATCGGAGCATCGTTGCGCGCTGCTGCTTGCACCGCCGCCTCCAACACGGCATCCGAATTCGGACACACCGCCAGCAACGTCACGTACACACCCTCATCGCGCAACGCGATCAGGCGCTCGACCATTTCCTTGAGACTTTTCACCGCTTACCCTCCCCAGAGCACAAATATTGACACGCGGCACACGCTCAGACCGTGACCAAGTACACGCCCAGTTCCTGAATTTGCCGCGCGATCTCTTCGTCCAACCCGCGATCCGTCACCAAGGTATGGATCGTGTCCAGTCCGCACAGCCGCGCCAACGCCGAAAGGTGAAATTTGCTGCTGTCCGTGACCAAAATCGTATGCTCGCCGCGATCCAAAAACGTGCGCAAGAACTCGGCTTCCTCCGGCGTTTCTGCGCTCACGCCGCGTTCCACCGAAACCGCCCGCGCGCCGATGATCACCTTGTCCACGCAAAGCTGCTCCAACATCTGCCGCGCCAACGTGCCCCGCACCGCCAGTTCCTCCGGCT
>CAZZNC010000518.1:0-1909 GCA_964655405.1 uncultured Anaerolineaceae bacterium
CAACGCCACGTCGTCCGGATCGTCGAGTTGGGCAATCTCGGCTTCCAATTTACCGTAGAGGCTGATGGCCTGAGTTTGGTGGTGGGCATAGTCCAATTCGGCGGCGGGGTCGGGGTCTTCTTCGCCGCGATTGAAGATCACCAAGATCGGTTTGAGCGTCAGGAAGCCGTAGCCACGCAGCAATTTGCGTTCGTCGGGCGTCAAATCCATGTCGCGCAAGGGGCGCTCGGTTTCCAAATGCGCGTGCAGCTGCTCCATCAGCGCGGTTTCTTGCTTGTTCTGGCGCCGATTTTCCACCTTGCCCTTCTGCCGTTCTTCCGCCAGGCGCGCCAGTCGGTTTTCCACCGAGATCATGTCCAGCAACAAAAACTCGCCGTCAATGATCGCCAAGTCGCGCAGCGAGTCTACCGTTTCCATCGTGTGGGGCACGTCCGGATCGTCAAAGGCGCGCACCACGTGCAAAAAACCGTCCACTTGGGCCAGCGCGTTGCGCATGGGGCCGCTCAGCCCGCCTTCGCCGATGCCTTTGTCCAGTCCGCCGATGTCCGTATAGGTCACGGTGGCGTAAACAGTCTTGTGCGGGTGGAAGATTTCCGCCAGGTGCTCGATGCGCGCGTCCGGCACGCTGACAACCGCCGTGTGTACTTCCAACTGACCGGAGGAAAATGGCTCGGTGGGATAGTCGGAGCCGGTCAGCGCGTTGAAAAGGGTCGTTTTGCCGCTGTTGGGTAGGCCGATGATGCCTAGTCGCATGATCTTTCCCTTGCTGTGTTCGTCTTTCACGCACGCGGCGAGTATAGCGCGGGCGGGCGGCGCGCGCGAGGTCAGCGCCCGCCGCGCAGTGGCGAGGCGCTGGGCGACGTGCGCGCCGCTCGGGGGGCGGGTGCCGTGCGGCGCGTCAGCGACGCGCAAGGTCGCCCCCCGCAAGCCCGCGCGCCGCGAAAACTGCTATACTGGGCGCAGGATAGGCAACGAGCGGACTTTTGAGCGATGACACGACAGTTTAGTTTGCGCTTCACGCTGTTTTTGTTCTTCTCCGATCTGGCGCTGGTCTGGACGGCGCTGGGGCTGGCGACGTTGGCGCGCACGGCCATTCCCTTCGGGCGCCAGGCCGCTCCCAGCGCATGGCTGCTGCCGCTGCCCGTTTACATGATGGGCGCGCTGGTCTGGGGCGCCACTTTTGCCGTGCTCAACGTCTACGCGCCGCAATACCTGGCGCATCCCGTGCTCGAACTGATGCGGCTGGCCGAAGCCGCGATCTTTGCTTGGTTGGTGTTGGCCGGTTGGCTTTACTTCACCTACCGCGACGTTTCCCGCTTGGAATATGTCTATTTCCTGCTGGCCGATCTTGCGCTGACCGGCGCGCACCGGCTGGCCGTGCGCGGCTGGGTCAAGCTGCGCGGCGACGGACGTTACCCCAAGCGCCGTGTGCTGATCGTGGGCGCGGGCGAAAACGCACGCGAGATCGCCGCCACGCTCCGCGCGCACGCCTGGCTTGGCTTGGAGCTGGTCGGCTTTGTGTGTGACTCCGCGCCGGACGATCTGCCCACGCTCGGCACGTTGGCCGACGCGCCGGACGTGATCGCCGCGCACCGCATCGCCGAGGTGGTGATCGCGCTGCCGCGCGGGCATGGGCGCGACCTGCGCGCGCTGGTCAACCGGCTGCAAACGCTGCCGGTCAACATCCGTTTATTGCCGGACTACTTCGATTTGGCTTTTTTGCGGCTGAACGTGGAAGATTTCGGCGGAATGCCGCTGCTCAGCCTCAAAGAGCCGGTGCTGGATCCGTTCCAACGCCTGGTCAAGCGCGCCTTTGACCTGGCCGTGACCACCCTGGCGCTGATCATCGCGCTGCCGCTGATGGCGCTGATCGCGTTGGCAATTCGGCTGGACAGCCCAGGCCCCGCGC
>CAZZNC010000519.1:0-1895 GCA_964655405.1 uncultured Anaerolineaceae bacterium
CGCTCAACGCAGCCGTGGGCGCGGACGTATATGCCTACGTTTCCGACCCCGCCGACCAGCCATTGCCGGATACCGGAGGCGACGCGATCAAGCAGGCGATCATCTACCGCACGACGACCGTGCAGCCGGTCGGCGAGCCGGTGACCACGCTCGCCCCGCCCTTTGACCAACGCCGTCCGCCCATCACACAGAGTTTCCAGGAAATCACCAGCGGCGAGGTCTTCACGGTCAGCGTGAACCACTTCAAGTCCAAAGGCTGCCGGGGCGCGGGCGTTGACCCTGACACGGGCGACGGACAAGGCTGCTGGAACAACGAGCGCACCCAGGCCGCGCGCACGCTGGTCAACTGGCTGGCAAGCAACCCGACCGGCGTAGACGATCCGGACGTGTTGGTGCTGGGCGACCTCAACGCTTACGGCATGGAAGATCCGCTGATGGCCTTTACGGAGGCGGGATACGTCAATTTGCCGTTCGCGTTCAACGGGGCAGACGACTACTCATACACCTACTACGGGCAAGTGGGCCTGCTAGACCACGCTCTCGCGACCATCAGCCTGGCGTGGCAGGTCACCGGCTCGGAAGTCTGGCACATCAACGCGGACGAGCCGACCATCTTGGATTACAACACGAACTACAAATCCGCGTGGCAAATCAGCAACCTTTACGCGCCGGACCCGTTCCGCTCGTCCGACCACGATCCGCTGCTGACCGGACTCACGCTGGGCAACTAAACGCGCAGCCGTGCAGTTGCGCGGGGGCGGTGGCTTTGCCCCCGCGCCCCCAGCAGGGGCGACACCGCCCCTGCACCCCCCCGCGAGCCGCGCTAACGCGCAGCTCGCGGCGTTTGCGTCGGAGGGAAGCTTGGGCCGTCACCGTGCGTTGGGCGCGCCGCCCGCCCCGCGCTCCGCGCGGCGCAAAGCGGCGAAAGCCGCTTTGGTGCGCCGACAGGCGCACGGCGGCGCGCCCCGCGACGGCGGACGTTCATCCGCAGCAAACGGTCGCCGGCTGCCCTCGTCCCACCGCGTCTGTGCCGCGTCGAACGCGCAGCGTTTGCGCGGCGAGGCCCAGGGGCGTCAGTCCCTGGCGGGGGCATGGGAGCGCTGCTCCCACGCCCTCCCGCGCGCTTAGTGATCGTGGTGGTGATGGTCGTGATGATGCTCGCCCGTGCCAATGTGCTGTTCGGCGAAGGGCAGCAACGCTCGCAAACGCGCCGCGCGCTCGCCCTGCCCGCCCGCATCCAACTCAGCGGCGGTCTGATCCATCAACTCCAGCAGCTCCGGCCCGAAAAGCGGCGCGCGTTCTTCGATGGCCGCGCAGGCGGTCCGCTCGTCTTCGGCTTCCAAGATCGCGTTGATCAGCTTGATCTGCGGCGGCGCGCTATCCCGCAGCACATCCAACACCTTGCTGAAAACTTCTTGCAAACGTTCGAAGGTGCGCTGATCGTTGTGTTCCTCGGCGGCGCGCAAGTTGGCTTGCAACACGGCGAGGAACGTGTCGTCGATCTCGTGCAGACGCGGGCGGATCGCTGCCTCGATGTCCGCGCTGTTGAGGATCACGCGCAGCGTGTCGGTAGCACGTTGCAACACGGCTTGCGTTTGCTGATCGATGATCTGCGTCAGCTCGGAAAGCCGATCCCGCAGCTGCATCAAGTTTTCGTGTTCCTCGGCATCGTCCGTCGCTTGGATGCGTTCGCTCAGCGCCTGGAAAAAGTGATAGTCAAACGCCGGACGCATCAACCCGACAAGTGCCTGCAAACGCGCGTCGTCGTCCGCGTAGTCCAGCACAATCTGCATCAAATCGTCGCGGGTGAGTTGGTCACCGATGGCTTCCAACTCGGCGGCCACTTCTTGGATCGCTTCCTGCTGGGCAGCGGCAGCTTGGGCCACTTCCTGACC
>CAZZNC010000520.1:0-1892 GCA_964655405.1 uncultured Anaerolineaceae bacterium
CAAAGCGGCTCCGCCGCTTTGCGCCGCGCGGAGCGCGGGGCGGGCGGCGCGCCCAGCGCACGGTGACGGCCCAAGCTCCCCACCGACGCGCGTCTATGCACAAACGCAGCGAGGCGTGCGTCAGCACGGCTCGCGGGGGGTGCAGGGGCGGGATCGCCCCTGCTGGGGGCGCGGGGGCGAAGCCCTCGCCCCACATATGCACCGAGGAGAGTAACCCGTGAACGTGCTATTCGTTGCCGCCGAAATGCAGCCCTTCGCCAAGACCGGCGGGCTGGGGGACGTGGTCGGCAGTTTGCCGCGCGCGCTGCGCCAAAAAGGTGTGGACGCGCGCGTGCTAATGCCGCTTTACGGGCCGGTGCGCGCCAAGTTCGGCGAGCGGCTGGAGCACCTGTTCCGCTTCCAGTTCACGCGCCGCACCGGTACAGCGGACATTGCCATTTACCACACCGAGCACGACGGCGTGCCGGTTTATTTCCTGGCGAGCTGGCCTTTTTTCGGGGAGGGGCACAGCGCTTACACGGATTTGAACTGGGATCGCAAACGCTACGTGTTTTTCAGCCAGGCGGCGCTCGCTTTTGCCTGGGAGTTGGGCCAGGGGCAAGGCGGCGCGCCCTGGTTCCCCGACGTGTTGCACGTGCACGACTGGCACACCGCGCTCGTGCCGTTCTTGTTGCACGAGGCGCGTCAACACAGCACAGGCTGGGAGCACGTCGCCAGCGTGCTCACCGTGCACAACATGGGCTATCAGGGTTGGGACGCGGGCGGCTATTTGTGGGAGGCGGGCGTACCGCCCCGCACGCACCCCGCGCTCGTCGAGCAGCACAAGACCGACAATCTGCTGGGCATCGGCCTGGCCTACGCGGACAAGCTGAACACGGTTAGTCCGCGCCACGCCGCTGAGCTGCACTACCCACGCTTCGGGCAAGGGCTGGAGGGGCTGGTGCGCGCCCGTGACGCGGACTTCGTGGGCATCCTCAACGGGCTGGACACCGAGCGTTTCAATCCCGCCACCGACGATTACCTGCCCCACCGCTACGACGTGGAGACGTTCCGCCAGGCGCGTCCGCAAAACAAGCGCGAACTGCAAGCGGCGGTCGGTTTGGCGCAAGACGAGCACGTGCCGGTGATCGGCGTGGTGAGCCGCCTGGTAGAGCAAAAGGGCTTCGATTTCGCCGTGCCCGGGCTACGCCGTTTGCTGGCGGAAAGCGACGCCCAGTTGATCGCGCTGGGACAGGGCGAGCCGCCCATCGAGCACGAGTTGCGCAAGTTGGAATGGGATTTCGGCTGGAAGTGCCGCGCGGTGATTGACTTTCGCGTCGGGCTGGCGCAACTGATCTACGCGGGCGCCGACCTGATCCTGATCCCCAGCCGCTATGAGCCGTGCGGCCTGGCGCAGATGATCGCCATGCGCTACGGCGCGCTGCCGGTCGTGCGAGAAACGGGCGGCCTGGCGGATACGGTCGAGAATTACGACAACGGACCGGCGGAACGCGGGACGGGGTTCGTGTTCCTTTTCGAGGAGCCGGACGCGGTGCGGCGGACGTTGCATTGGGCGCTGGAAACGTACCGCGAGCGCCGCGCGGCCTTCAAGCGGATGCAGGAGCGCGCCATGCGCCGCGATTGGAGTTGGGACGGGCCGGTGCGGGAATATGTGGCGCTGTACGAAGCAGCGCTCCGCAAGGGGCGGAGGTAGCCATACGCCCACTGGGGGCGCTGCCCCCAGACCCCCGCAAGGGAGCTTCGCCCCCTTGACCCCGCCTGACGGCGCGTGCCGCGCCGTCAGGCAAGAGGGCAAGAAGCGCCCACTCACGGCACACGTTCACGGGCAATGACCGCTCACCAGCCACAGCGCCGCAAGGCGCGCGCAGCGCGGCTTGCGGTGGGTGCAGGGC
>CAZZNC010000521.1:0-1883 GCA_964655405.1 uncultured Anaerolineaceae bacterium
GTTCGCCACGGCCAAATCCGGCGCGCTGGAAGCGGTCTATTTCCGCGAGGACTTGTTGCGCGAGCTGATGCAGATGTTGGCGCAAACGGTCAACCGCCACGTGATCCTGCTGGGGCCGAACGGCGTGGGCAAGCGCACGTTGGCTTACAGCCTGGCGCTGCTGATTGCAGAAGGCAAGGGGCCGCAGAACTTCGCCAATTTGGTGCAAATTGACGAACGCGCCTTGCTAGACCGGCAGGTCAAGGCGTTGCGCGAGGGGCTACGGCGTGCCAAGGGGGGCGTGCTCTTTGTCCCGCACGTGCACCGCTTTTTCGGCGGCGCGCTGAAGGCGGAGTTCCCCAAAGCGGCGCCCGCGTTGCAAAAAGCGTTCTTGGAAGCCGACCCCGTCATTATTGCCACGACCACGCAGGGGCTATGGGACGAGCGGCTGCGCAGCATCAGCGCCATTGCGGAAAATGCGCAGGTGTTGCGCGTGCCACCCACCTCCATCGCCGAAACGGTGGAAATCCTGCGCGTGCACGCCCCGCACATCGCCGCCGACTACGGCATCACGGTGGAAGACGAGGCGTTGCACGTGGCCGCCAAGCTCGCCAAACGCTACTTGGGCGGCACGCCGTTGCCGCTCAGCGCCGAGCACCTTTTGCACCGCGCCGCCTCGCTGGTCAGCCTGGGCGACCAAACGCATTTGGCCTTTCGGCAAGAAGTGGCGGACTCGGCGTTGGACGCGGAGGACGTGACGCTCGCCGCCGCGCAAATGACCGGCATTCCAGTTGCGCAGCTCGGCCAGGACGAGCGCACGCGCTACGCCAGCATGGTCGAGCATCTGCACGAGCGCATCATCGGGCAAGACGAGGCCGTGCTCGCGCTCAGCCGCGCGGTGAAAACGGCGCGCGTGGGCCTCAAAGACCCCAAACGCCCGATCGGATCGTTCCTTTTTCTGGGGCCGACCGGCGTGGGCAAAACCGAGCTGGCGAAGGCGTTGGCCGAGTTCATGTTCGGCAGCGAAGACGCCATGTTGCAACTGGATATGTCCGAGTATATGGACGAAAACACGGTCAGCCGCCTCATCGGCGCGCCGCCTGGGTATGTGGGCTATGAGGGGGGCGGGCAGCTCACCGACCGCGTGCGCGAACAGCCGTATATCGTGGTGGTCTTCGACGAGGTGGAAAAAGCACATCGCCGCGTGCTGGATGTGTTGCTGCAAGTGATGGAAGAAGGCCGCCTGACCGACGGGCAGGGCAACGTCGCCAATTTCAGCGAGGCAGTGATCATCATGACCAGCAACGTCGGGGCGCGCGCGTTGGAAACGACCGTGATTGACGACGCCACCCGTGATACCGTCATGGGGGAGGTGCGCGCGTCTTTCCGTCCGGAGTTCCTCAACCGCCTGGACGAGATCGTGATCTTCCATCCGCTCAGCGACGAGCATTTGGCGCTGATTTTGGACTTGATGCTGAGAAAAGAACACAAGCTCGCTTCCGAGCGCGGCTTGACATTGGAATTTACGCCCGAGGCCAAGCGTTGGTTGCTGGCGCAAAACGCGCATCCCGAATGGGGCGCGCGTCCTTTGCGGCGCATCATTCAGCGCCACGTGCGCGAACCGCTGGCCGAATATCTGCTGCAAGAAAATCCGCAGGCGGGCACGCTGGTGCACATTGACGCAGACGGGGACGGCTTGCGTTTCCACATGCCATAAGCGCGCATTGGCACGGTTGCGCGCACTTACCCGCCGCCTAGAGACGCACAAAGCGGGAAAGCTGCTCCGGCTTTCCCGCTTGTGGGGCGTGGTGCGGTGGAGGGCTTACCACGTCACATGGTACATGCAGGCATCCGCGCCGTTTTTGCGGCAGCCGCTTTCGGGATCGTGTTCCACGATGGGGTGG
>CAZZNC010000522.1:0-1865 GCA_964655405.1 uncultured Anaerolineaceae bacterium
TTGCGCCAGGGAGCGAGCAGCACGCCCAGAAAAGTATAGCCCAGCAGCAGATCAAAGTAGCGTGGTGCTCGGGAACAGTTGCGGATTGTCCCGCCAGAGGGAAACTGTTGGCGGCATGTTACGATGCCCACCTGCGGATGCGCGCGCAAATACGCCAACATGGTTTGCAACGTCCCTGCCTGAAGCACCGTATCGGGGTTGAGAATCAACGTATAGGCGCTGGTCACAGCAGCCAGCCCCAAGTTGTTTCCCCCCGTGAACCACGTGTTGTGCCCAGGCACGATCAAGCGCACCTCGGGGAAGTCCGCGCGCACCATCTCCGCGCTGCCATCCTGTGAGCCGTTATCCACAACAATCGTTTCCACGTCCAAATCGGCGCGCTGTTCTCGGATCGAGATCAAACAGCGGCGCAACGGTTCGCGTGTGTTGTAATTGACGATGACAATCGCAAGGTCAGGCATGGTTGCAGCGCATGGCGCCTGGCGCCGAGGGTGTCCTTTCATAACGTGGACAACAGTTCGAGATAGCGGCGTGCCCGGGTTTGAGCGTGGACGCTTTGAGCATAAGACAAACCTCGTTAAATACTCGGCTACCGAGGCCCCATTTTAGGAGGGGGAAGAACTCCTGTCAAGCAGCGTAGAAACCGTTCAGCGTGGTTGCCTGGCGCAGAAAAAACTTGCGCCAGACATGCCCCAAACTCGTGCCTGATCACGCAAAGCGCGAAACGCCCTCCGCAAACGCCCTCAAAATGACCTCGCCACTCTTCCAACGGTGCAAAGTGCACAAATCACGGTGCGAGGAAAGTACAGTACAATAGCGCATACAAGGTGGGGCACCCTAAAAACACGTTTTCGGATGCGTGAGCACCGTAACCGAACAGGTTTGACAAACATTGAGCGCTCTTGTTACACTTCCGCCAATAGACATGACCGCTGCCGAATTGGGGTATCCTACCCCCCAGTTTGGTGTTATACGTATTGCCATATATTCCCTGAAAACACACCTTCCGACATTCCCCTTGTCAGCGGGCCTGACGGTCCGACACTTGGCGTAATAAAAAGGAGGTGAGAAAGGGCGAGCTTGCCAAGCGCTGATTGGCAAAAAGCCCGCCGGTGACGCCAATCGACACACATACCCACACCTTTTCGACAACAAGGCACGCGAGAAGTTCGGCATTGTTTTTGAACGATTGAACTGAGGAGACTCACACCATGAAATATCTACGTATAGTTTTGCTGATCACATTGATGGTCATTGCCATCAGTCCCGCCTATGCCCAAGACGGCGGCAAAGTGGTTGTTCCGTCTGGCGAAACGGTCAAGGTGGCGTTGGTCACCGACCTGACCGGCCCGATTGCTCCGATGGGCCTGGATATTCTGCAAGGCGCCGAGATTGCCGTGATGGACATGAACGAAAACGGCGGCATCCAGGGCTGGGATGCGGAACTGGTCGTGGAAGACGACCGTTGCTCCAGCGATGAAGGCACGACTGTCGCCAGCCGCGTGGCTTCCAATCCGGAAATCGTGGCCGTTTCCGGTCACTCCTGCTCTGGCCCGACCATTGCCGCTTCCGAAATTTATGAAGAAGCACGCATCCCCATGATGTCCCCCAGCGCCACCAACGCGACGCTGACTTCGCGCGGCTACGACGTGGTCAACCGTGTGGCCTTCAGCGACGGCGCGCAGGGCGAAGTGGACGCCAATTACCTGTATAAGGTGCTCGGCGTGCGCAAACTGGGCATCTTGCACGACAACGAGGCTTACGGTCAAGGGCTGGCAGAAGTTGTGCAGCGCACCTTTGAGGACTTGGGTGGTGAAGTTGTGGCCTTCCAGGGCATCAATATCACGGCCCCTGGATGCCCAGCC
>CAZZNC010000523.1:0-1860 GCA_964655405.1 uncultured Anaerolineaceae bacterium
CAATATTCCCAGTGCATCGGCTGTCCGTTGTTCACAGCGCACCTCCGTTCTTTACGCCAAAACCGTTGCGAGGGCTTCGCCCCCGCGCCCCCAGCAGGGGTCGGAAGCCCCCTGCACCCCCCGCGAGCCGCGCTGCGCGCGCCTCGCGGCGCTGATGCCCGCCGGCCCGAGTGAGCGTATGCAACGATCGCGCATTGGGCGCGCCGCCAGGGCCTTGCTTCCGCAAGGCCGCAAAGCGGCTTCCGCCGCTTTGGTGCGCCGATAGGCGCACGGCGGCGCGCCCAGCGGCGGCGGACGTTCACCGGCAGCGAGCGATCGCCGACCGCCCAAGTTCCCCGCTCACCGTGCCGCGTCGAACGCGCAGCGTTCGCGCGGCGGGGTCAAGGGGCGGAAGCGCCCCTTGCGGGGGCGTGGGGGCAGCGTCCCCACACTTTCCCGCCCCGCGTGCTGCACAATTGCGCTACAATACGCTTGGTTGCCAAAGGATTGTATCGCATGTCCGCCAGAAGCACAGCACATCGCCAAGCGTTACGCCCGTTGCTCCACGCCGCGCTGAAAAGCGAGGGGCTGTTGCCGCCCGACCAGTTCACATTGGCGCGCTTCAGCGTAGACCGGCGGCGGCGTGCTCACCTTTTTGACCCCGACATTGCCGCGCTGGAAGACTACTTGATCGATCACGGTGGGCTGCCCAGCGCCGAAGCGGACTGGGCATTGGTGGATGCTTTCGCGGACGAAGTCGCCGCCATCTGCAACGATGAAAATATGTCGCTGCGGCACAGCTACGTCGGCATGGAATGGCTGCTGTGGCTGCTGCGCCACCACTATCCCCCCACACTTTTCGGCGCGGATCCGGAATCGCCGTTGCAACTGCCCGAGCTTTGCGGCGTGGTGGCGCTGGGCGAGTGGGCGACCGCCTTTCGCCACATCGAGGCAGGCGTGCAGGCGCTGCTCAACCACGCGCAAAGTCCGCTGGCGCCGGTGCGACAAGCGTGTGCGCGCGGACTGCGGCGCATGTTGCGCGGGGCGTGGCGCGGCACGTATGCTCGACTGCGTCGCCACGCGCTGGACGCGGACGCCGCCACCTGGCACACGATGATCGCAGCGCTGGCCGAGCCGTCATTGCTGAACACGCGCGCGCACACGTTGGACGCGCTGGCACTGTGCGGCGAGGCGCTGGCCTATCTGCGCCGACTTTCCCCCGCCGCGTGCAAAAACGCCGACACGCACACACTCACCCAGGCGCTGGGGGAAACGCTCAGCGTGGCCGTGCACGCCGCGCCGGAGATCGGCTTTGCGCAGCTTTGGGCGTGGGCGGCCTGGGACGTGCCGCCGGTGGCCGAGACGCTACGCGTCGCGCTCGCCAGCCCGCATCTGACGCCCTGGGCGCAAAGTTGCGAACGGCTGCGCGCGCGGCTGGCCCATGCCCCGCGTTCTGCGGCACGGTGAGCGCACCGCTCAGCGCACGTTCGCCCCACGCTCCGCCAACGCACGCCACAGTCGCCCTATACTGAAGACAGGACACGTCCCACGCGCACAGACATAAGGCGGCGCGCGCGAGGCCGTCGCGAGCGGTCAGCCGCAGGCTGGGCGTGAGCGGTGGCCGACGTGCGCGCCGCCGATCCGCACACAAGGACAAAAACCCATGATCGCGCATCCACGCTCCGCACGTTTGCTCACGTTCGCCCTGCTTGGGCTGCTCATCGCGCTGCTGGCGCTCACCCTGCCGCCCTTCACCCACGCCGACCCCACCGCCACCTATCCCTTCGAAGGCACATACACACCGCCCGCCCAAACGCCCGTTTTTGACGTGCCACCGCCCGTCCCACCCTGGCCGGACGTGGACGACGACGCCTTGGTCAA
>CAZZNC010000524.1:0-1849 GCA_964655405.1 uncultured Anaerolineaceae bacterium
CCAAACGCTCTGGATGGCACTGGGGTTGGGCGTGCTGATCACACTGGCCGCGCTGCCCCATGACCTGCGTTGGCTGCGCCGCTACCGCTACACCTGGCTGCTGGGCGGGCTGGCGCTGCTGGTGCTCACCATCGCCATCGGGCAAAACCCCGCCCGCACAGGGCCGCGTTTGTGGCTGTGGCTGGGCTTCGGGCGCGTTTATTACCAACCCTCGGAGCTGCTCAAAATTCTGCTGGTAGCCTTCCTGGCGAGCTATTTTGCCGACCACCAGCGTTACATGCGCGAGGACACGGTGCGGCTGTGGCGTTGGGAAGTGCCTTCGCCGGCGTTTTTGGGGCCGCTGCTGCTGATGTGGGGGCTTTGCGTGGTGATACTGACCTGGCAGCGCGACCTGGGCGCGGCCACGCTCTTTTTCGTCGTCTTCGCGCTGATGCTGTATTTGGCGAGCGGACACGCGCTGTTGCTGGCCGGCGGCGCGGGACTGTTGCTGTTGGCCGGTGTGCTCGGCGTGTTCACGTTTGACGTGGTGGCGTTGCGTGCGCGCATCTGGCTCGACCCTTGGGGCACGGCCAACTCGGACGCTTACCAGATCGTGCAGAGCTTGCAAGCGGTCGCGGCGGGCGGCGTTTTCGGGCAGGGCATCGGGCAAGGCGCGCCCCGTCTGATTCCAGTTGTGCATTCGGATTTTGCTTTTGCGGCGCTGGCGGAAGAGTGGGGCTTGCTGGGCGCGCTGGCGGCAGTCGCTGCGCTGGCCGTGCTGGTGGTGCGCGGACTGCGCATCGCGGCGCGGGCACGTCAGCCGTTCCGCGCGCTGCTGGCCGCCGGTCTGAGCCTGCTTATCGGTGTGCAAAGTCTGCTCATCCTGGGCGGCACGCTCAAGCTCGTGCCGCTGACCGGCATCACGCTGCCCTTTATCAGCTACGGCGGCAGCGCGCTGCTGACCACCTTCGCAGAAGTGGGGCTGCTGCTCGTGCTCAGCGCGGAGCGCGACCGCCTGCCACATCGCGCGCGTGCTCAGAGCGGGCGCGCCGCCGTGCGCTTGCAGCGCACCCAAAGCGGCTCCGCCGCTTTGCGCCGCGCGGAGCGCGGGGCGGGCGGCGCGCCCCCGCCCACCCCACCGCCCACGCCCCACCCCGCGGCTAACGGAAATGCGGTGCTGCGATGACACGCGAACTCCGACAGATCACGCGGGCGCTGTTGATCCTGTTCGCGCTCGTCGCGGGCGCAGCGGCTTATTGGGGCGTGTGGCGCTCCGACGCGCTGCTTGCACGCGAGGACAACGCCCGCAACGTGCTGCGCGAACAACACATCCGGCGCGGCGCGATCTACGACCGCGACGGCGTGCTGCTGGCCGAAAGCGTGCCGGACAAACACGGCTTCATGCGGCGCCACTATCCCGACCCCAGCATAACGGGCGCGCTGGGTTACTACAGCTTCACTTACGGCGCGGCGGGCATCGAAGCGGCCTTTGATGCGGAACTGCGCGGCGATGTGTGGCTGAGCAGCTGGGATCGCTTCCTGGACGGGTTGCTGCACCGCGCGCAACAAGGCGCCGACGTGCGCGCCACGCTCGATTTGGGCGTGCAAGACGCGGCAACGGACGCGCTCGGTGGACACAGCGGCGCGGTCGTGCTGCTGGACGTGCCCAGCGGGGCGGTGCGAGCGCTGGTCAGTCGCCCGGGCTATGATCCCAACACGTTGGACGCGGACTGGGACGCCCTGACCGCCGACGAGGACGCCTCCCCCCTGCTCAACCGCGCGGTGGCGGGGCTGTACCAACCCGGAGGCGCGCTGGAAACGGTCGTGCTGGCCGCTTGGCTGCGCGAATATCCCGACTTGGCGGACGGCG
>CAZZNC010000525.1:0-1828 GCA_964655405.1 uncultured Anaerolineaceae bacterium
CAGCTCCACCAAGACCGTGCCCAGGTACGTATGCGCGTCGGTGGGCGGAGCGGTGGCGTAAACGCTCAGCGCCTGCCGCACACGTTCCGCCGCGTTCGTCCAACGTGGATCGCTGCCCGCTTGGGACAAATAGGCTGCGGCCTGCGCGGGATCGGCGGGCGCGAGCAACAACCCCAGCCAATAGAACGCCTGCGCGTCGTCCGGCGCGCGGACGATCAGGTGCTGGAGCGTCGTTTCCAGCGCCGACCACTCGTGCCGCGCGATCTGTTCCTGCGCCAGGCGCCGCAACGCCGCCGGATCGTCTTCGGCTTGTGCCGCCAGCGTGTAATCCAGCGCGCGCACGGTCTCCGCGTCGCCGGAACGCGCCAGCACGTCCCGCCACAGTGCCAAGTGTTCGGCGTCCCAACCGCGCCGGTCGGCCAGCGCCGCCAAATAGACTTGCGCCTCCGCGTCCCAACCTGCGCGCACGCTGAGCACGGCCAACCACTCGTAAACTTGCGCCTGCTCGCCGACGCGATCTAGCACTTGGATATACGCACGGCGCGCAGCCTGCGCGTCGCCCGCCTGGGCTGCACGCTGCGCAACGGCCACCCGCCCCGCCACGTCCACGCTGAGCGGGGCCAGTTGCGCCAACAACGCCAGCGCCCCAAATACAAGGGCGGCACGTCCGCCCCCCGCTGCAACGTGCCACCCTCGTACTTGAATCCGCCGCGAGCGTTGCCAGCCTTTACGCCAAAAAGCGCTGTGCTGCTCGCTCATCTCACCATGTCGTTGAAACCTCTTTTGGCTTCAAAATGCGCCGCACCGTAGAAACGAAAGTTTCCCTGCGAACCGGCTTGAGCACATAGGCGCTCACAGCATGGATGTTCCCGAGCAGGCGGTTTCCTACGTCATTGAACATCGTCATCACTACAACAGGCGGCTCGATACCCGTATGGTTGCGTTCTTGGAACGCCAGCAACATATCCCAGCTACGCACACTCGATGACAAGTGCTGAGCTTGCGACTCCAAGTCCACTACGAGCAAATCCACAGGTTCGCCCCACCGGTTCAACCCGACGAATTGCGCGGGCGTTTTGCTGTAGACCTCCACGCCCAAATCCAGCAACCATCGCACTACACTTCCTCTTGCCCCATCGTTGATAACGAGCGCACGATTCATTCTCGGCGTCCTTCCCCACGAACGTTTCGGCCTGCGCGCGCTCCTCCTCCCCTCAGCCCAACACACCATCAAGCCCACCACAGCAAGATGCCGTGCATCGTCATTATAGCATAGCTTCGAGGCGCTCAACGCCGCTTTGTGTCACCTTTTTTCCCCCCCAACTTTCGGGTTGCACGCCCCGAACACCCGTCCTAAAATCGAGCATGTAGCCTTCTCGACACGTGCCGAGTGTGCTATGATTGTGCCGAATTCCAGGGTTGAAATTCTGAAGGTGTAACGCGCTACATGGCTAAAAAACAGACCGCCAGCGGCGGTCGTTCTACGTCTTCCACGCCTAAAAAGGCCGCTTCTCGCGCCTCTAAGAACGCGAAGAAGACAGGGACGCCCTCACGCTCGGCACGCAGCAAACCGGCCAGCCGCACAGCCAAGTCTACGACCGGCAAACGCAAGGCCAACAACAAAACGCGCGCGACCACGTCGGGCACGTCTCGCCCTCGCACCACCAAAAAACGCCCGCCGATCAAGGGGCGTCCTTCTGCTATGGCACGTGCGCGGGGCATAGCGACACAGTGGGGGCGCACATTGCGCGATCCGCTGTTCTGGCAGCAACTTTACGAAAAGCGCCCGCCCTGGATAGATGAGATCGGGGCCATTTTGCTGTTGGTG
>CAZZNC010000526.1:0-1791 GCA_964655405.1 uncultured Anaerolineaceae bacterium
GAGGCCAACGCACCCTGGCAGCGGCTGCGGCTGAGCTGGCTGCTGGCCTTGCAACTGCTGACGCTGGCGGCCTTCGTGTTGGCGCTGGCGAGGCCATATGTCACCGTGCAGACGCTGGCGCGCGGGCACGTGGTGCTGCTGCTGGACGCTTCCGCCAGCATGGCCGCGACCGACGTGGCGCCGAGCCGCTTTGCGCGCGCCCAACAGATCGCGCTGGAGACCATAGACACGCTGGGCGCGGACGACACCATGACGGTTATCCGCGTGGCGGACGTGCCGGAGGTGCTCGCGGCGGCCACGCGCGACCGCCTCACCTTGCGCCAAGCTGTGCAGCGCGCCCGCGTCGGCGCGGCGGGCGCGGACTGGGAGGCGGCGTTGACGTTGGCGGCGGCGGGCGCGGCGGACGTGGAGACGCTGGACGTGGTGATCCTTTCGGACGGTGGGCTGCCGGAAGGGCTGCCGCCGATCCCCGGGCAGGTGCGCTATGTGCCGGTCGGCGAGCGGGGCGACAACCTGGCACTGAGCGCGCTGGCCGTGACCGCGCGCGCCGGTGAAGCGCCGCAGCTCTTCGCGCAGATCGCCAACTGGGGCGCGGCGGACGCCGAGGTGATCTTAGACTTGCGCCTGGAGGGCAGCGCGGCGATCTACACCGCGCGGCGCTACAGCGTGCCCGCCGGCGGGCGGGTGGACGTTTTCGGGATCGCGCTGCCGCAGGACTTCCGCAGCGTGACCGCACGGCTGACCTTGCCGCACGACGCGCCCACCGCCGACTATTTGGCCGCCGACGACCAAGCGTTTGCCGTGCCGCCGCGCGCGGGCGCCGGGCGCGTGTTGCTGGTGACGGCGGGCAACCCCTTCCTGGAACACGCTTTGCGCAGCGTGCGCGGCGTGCAGCTTTTCCGCGCCGACCCCGAAGGCGCGCTCCCCGCCGAGGGCTTCGATTTGTATGTGTTCGACGGCGTGTTGCCCGACGCATTGCCGCAGGGCGATTTGCTGCTGGTGAACCCGCCGCGCGGCGGGGAACTTTTCACGCTGGGCGCGCCGTTCCAACCGCGAGGGCCGCTCCACGCCGACCTCGCCGACCCGCGCACGGGAGCGTTGGACGCGCTGTTGGGGGCGGTGACGGTGGCCCAAGCGCGGCAGATCGTGGCGGACTGGGCGCAACCGCTCGTTTGGGCGGGCGACGCGCCGTTGGTGTTGGCGGGCGAGCGGGACGGGCGGCGGGTCGCGGTGTTGCCCTTTGACGCGCGCTATCCGAACACGGACTGGGTGCTGCAACCGGCCTGGCCGCTGCTGATCGCGGAGCTGGCGGCGTGGTTTTCGCCGCCGCGCATCACGGACGCGGACGCCACGCTCGCCCCCGGGCAGCCGCTGAGTGTGCGCTTTTTGCAAAATGCCGACCGCGCCGTCGTCACCTTGCCGGATGGGGCGCAGGTGACCTTGCGTCCGCAGGGAAGCAGCGCGGTCACCTTTGCCGAGACGCGCGCGACGGGCGTTTATCGCGTGACGTTGTGGCGCGGCGAGCGGGTGTTGGCCGAAGAACGCTTCGCGGTGAACCTGTTCGCGCCGCAAGAAAGCGCCATCGCGCCGCGCGCACAAATTACGCTCGGCACGCAGGCGATTACGCGCGCCGCCGCCGAGGAAACCGCCCGCCGCGAGCTGTGGCGCTGGGCGGCGGGGGCCGCGCTGGTGTTGCTGTTGGCCGAGTGGTGGGCTGCCCACCGGCGGCAGCGTCCGCCGCGCTTGCGGTGGGGGGATGTGGCGTTGGAGGCAGGGGCACGCTCCTCACAA
>CAZZNC010000527.1:0-1787 GCA_964655405.1 uncultured Anaerolineaceae bacterium
TACGAAGGGGTGTTCGCGTGTTGTTGGCGTGCTGAGGCCGAAGATCGCGGCTGGCGATCCTATGCGTCTATGGTGTACAAGCGCTTTATCTGCGCTATGTTGCGGCACATCGTCGCTAAACGGGTGATGCGTCCTCGTCGTGCGCTTCCCGCTCGGTGACCATCTGTTCGATCATGCGCTGACGGCGTAGCCGCGCTGCATAATCGTACTTCTGTGGCTCGTAGGACTCGCGCATAAGCGGCGAAGAAAAGATGAAGTCTGCCGTCGAACGGTTCATCGCCACGGGAATATTTTGCAGCACCGCCACGCGGAAAAGCGCGCGCACGTCTGGATCGTGCGGATGCGATTCCAGCGGATCCCAGAAGAAAATCAGCAAATCTATTTCTCCTCCCGCGATCTTGGCCCCGATCTGTTGATCCCCGCCCAGTGGCCCGCTGAGGAAGCGATGCACTGGCAGCCCCAGTTCTTGCTCGATCAGTGTGCCGGTTGTGCCAGTGGCGTAAAGTTTGTGGCGGCTCAACGAACCACGATTGAAGCGCACCCAGTCCAGCAAGTCGGTTTTGCGGTCGTCGTGCGCGATGAGGGCGATGCGGCGCGGGAAATGTTCCTCGTGTTGGCTCATACGGGTTTTCTCCGATGCTATGTTTTGCGCGTGCGCTAACTGTACTGCAAAGGCGGTATGTGAGCAAAAGCACAAGATAGCTTTTGACTGTTTGCCTGATAGCTTCTGAGAGCTTTTCGGCGGTAGCATGGCCGCGCTAGGCCAACAACGAACGGAGATGCAAATGCCATGAGCGAACATCCAGGGCAAAAGGTGCTCAAACCAGCGCGACCGGTCGGCATTGTCGGCTATGGGGCGTATGTGCCGCGTTATCGGCTGCCCGCGCGGGAGATTTTGCGTGTGTGGCACGGCGGAGCAGGTGGCACGCCGATCAAAGAAAAAGCGGTCGCCGGTTTGGACGAAGACGTGATCACCATGTCCATCGAAGCGGCGCAAAATGCGCTGCGCCGTGCCCAGATCAACCCCCGCGAGATTCGTGCGGTGTGGGTGGGCAGCGAAAGCCACCCTTACGCGGTCAAGCCCAGCTCGACGGTGGTGGCGGAAAGCATCGGCGCCGCCCCGAACGTGCAGGCGGCGGACTGGGAATTTGCTTGCAAGGCCGGCTCGGAGGCGATGCAAGCGGGCATTGGCTTTGTAGGGTCGGGCATGGGACGCTATGTGCTGGCAATCGGCATGGACACGGCCCAGGGACGCCCGGGCGATGCGTTGGAATACACGGCGGCAGCAGGTGGCGCGGCATTTTTGCTCGGTGCGGCAGAAGAGAGCTTGGCGCTGATCCAGGGCAGCTATTCTTATGTTACAGACACGCCGGACTTCTGGCGACGGGCGCACGAAATTTACCCTGCGCACGGCGACCGTTTCACCGGCGAACCGGCCTACTTTGCGCATGTGCTGACCGCTGCGCGGCGTTTGATGGAGATGATGGACGCCACGCCGGATGATTACGACTGGGTGGTGATGCATCAGCCCAACGTCAAGTTCCCGCAACGTGCGGCCAAGAAGCTCGGCTTTGCGCTGGAAAAGCTGGAGCCCGGGCTGCTTTCCGGTCTCGTCGGCAACGTCTATGCCGGATCGTCGCTGTTGGGTTTGGCGGGCACGTTGGACGTGGCCGAACCCGGGCAACGTATCCTGATGGTGAGCTATGGCAGCGGCGCGGGGTCGGACGTTTTCGACATTCTGGTCGGCGACCGCATCAGCGAGCGGCGCGCGTTGGCTCCGACGGTGC
>CAZZNC010000528.1:0-1782 GCA_964655405.1 uncultured Anaerolineaceae bacterium
GTGCTCGCGCTGCGCCGCGCGGAAGCCGACCTCGTCCACCGAAAAGCCGCGCTCACGCGCCACGTCGCGCGTGATCTCCAGCGGCAGCCCCTTTTCCGCGTGCAAGCGGAACGCCAATTCGCCGGATAGCTGACCCATCATTTGCAGCGTCTCGCCCGTTTCGCTATCCAGTGGCAGCGCCTCGATCACGTCGCTGAGCTTGAGGTCAAAGCCGATGCGATCCAGCGCTGTTTCCAACGCGCCGTGCACGCCGGAGTCCGCGATCATGCGGTCAACTTGCTGCAACTGCGCGTTGACCTGTCCGCCGTTGTCGCTACCTTCGGGGAAGGGGGCTTGGAGCGTGTCTTTGCCTAGGATCGGTTCGAGCACCTCGCGCAAATATCCTTGCACCTGGCGCGCCAGGTCGTCGAGCATCCCGTCCAGCTCCGCCAGCGCGCGATCCATCGCGCGGCGGAAGCGCACTTCCTCGTTGGTCAGCGTGCGCCGGATCGTCTCGCGCGCTTCCACGATCTCGGGGTACGCCTCGCCCATCACCTCGATCACCGCGTCGGCCACATCCGCCAAGAACGGCTCTTCAAAGCCCAGCTTGGTCCCGAAGCGCACCGCCCGCCGAATGACCATGCGGCAGACGTAGTCCCGCCCTGTGGCGCCCGGACGCACACCGTCCGCGATCAGGAAGGTGGCCGCGCGCATGTGGTCGGCGATCACGCGGTACGGCACGATATGGGCGTCGCGTTCGGTGTTGCTGTGGCCGGTCATGGACTGCACGCGGCGAATGATCGGCATGAACAGGTCGGTTTCGTAGTTGGCCTGCACGCCCTGTAATACGCTCACTATGCGCTCTAGCCCTGCGCCGGTGTCCACGCCTGTCGCGGGCAGCGGCTCGTCCCACTGGCCGGTATGCTGCGGGTCGGGCTGGGTGCGGTTGTATTGCATGAACACCAGATTCCAAATTTCGAGAAAGCGGTCATCTTCCGCCTGGAGCTGCGCGATGATGGACTCTTCGCCTTCCTCAGGGCGCAAATCGTAGTGGATCTCGCTCGTGGGGCCGCAGGGGCCGGTTTCGGCCATCTGCCAAAAGTTGGTGGCCGGCCCCATGCGCGCCACGCGCTGCGCCGGCACGCCGACTTCTTCCACCCAGACGCGGTAAGCCTCGTCGTCGTTCTCGTAGACCGTGTACACCAGCCGCTCCGGCGGAATGCCGTAAACGTCGGTCAGCAGCTCGTAGGCGAACTGGATCGCCTCGCGCTTGAAATAGTCCCCAAAGCTGAAGTTGCCCAGCATCTCGAAAAAGGTGTGGTGGCGCGGGGAAGGGCCGACGTTTTCCAGGTCGTTGTGCTTGCCGCTGACGCGCATACATTTTTGGGCGCTGGTGGCGCGGGTGTAGGGGCGCTTGTCCAGCCCCAGGAACACATCCTTGAATTGCACCATGCCCGCGTTGGTGAAGAGCAGCGTAGGGTCGTTGCCGGGTACGAGCGACGACGACGGCACGCGCTTGTGCCCGTGCTGCTCGAAGTAGTGCAAGAAAGCCTCGCGCACTTCGGCGCTGGTCATTTTTTTCATAAGGTGCACTCTCTAGTCTACGGTCGAGATTGGGTTAACGCTGGCGGTGATTATAGTGAAGCGAGGGGCGCTTGGCAATGATGGAGGTGGGGCTGATCCTATAGGCGGATAACAGTATATAATCCGTATACATTGGTCTCCAAATTCACGGGAGGCAAGGTGCATGACATTTCAGGGATCGTTGTTTCGATTGGAACAGGTTGTCTTGCAAGGGTATAA
>CAZZNC010000529.1:0-1756 GCA_964655405.1 uncultured Anaerolineaceae bacterium
AAGCGCAAGTGACAGTACACCGCCAGCCGCGCGTGGCGATCATCGCGACGGGAGACGAGCTGATCGACGTGCACGAGCCGCTGGCCGCCGGCAAAGTGCGCAACTCCAATGGCTACGTTTTGGAGGGTCTGGTGCATCAGTGCGACGGAGTGCCGTTGCGCCTGCCCGTAGCAAGAGACACGCTCGCCGAGGTGCGCGCACGTTTCCGCGAAGCCCTCACCCAGCAGCCGGATGTGGTGCTGAGCATCGGCGGCGTTTCGATGGGCACGCGCGACGTGGTGCGCGCTGTGGTGGACGAATTGGGCGCAGTGGAACTATGGCGCATCAACATGCGCCCGGGGCGTCCGTTGGCCTTTGGGCACGTGGGCGACGCGCTTTTCTTCGGGCTGCCGGGCAATCCGGTTTCCGCGATGGTCACGTTCGAGGTTTTCGTGCGCCCCGTGTTGGCAAAAATGCAAGGGCTGGAGATCACGCCGACGACGATCACCGCGCGGCTGGGCCAGGATATGCGTTCAGACGGGCGCCGCACGTATGCTCGCGTGCGTTTGGTGCGCGAAGGAAACGAATGGGCAGCCTACTCCACCGGCACGCAAAGCTCCGGCGCGCTGCTTTCGATGGTGGAAGCGGACGGATTGCTGATCATCCCCGAGGGCACGAAGGAAGTGCCGGCAGGCGACCATTTGCCGGTGCGCTTGTTGCGCGACCTGGCCTGAACACCTGCCGTTTCCCCACGTCAGAAATGCACTTAGGCTTTGTGCGCATCCAGCGCGGCTAACATTTCCTCTATGCTGGTGAACTTCACACGCGGACGGCCTGCGGCCTTGCCGCGTTCTACTTCCAATTGGTCGAGGATGCGCCAATCGTCGTAGGTGACGTAGCGCACGCCGCGCTCACGCAACAGCGCCTCGACAGCCTCCGGCTCGGGGGCTTCCGGCGAGAACACTTTGCCCGCTTGCATATCTTCCAACAGCATGTTGACGCTTTCTTGGGCGCAAGGCTTGTTCGTGCCGATAACACCGGTGGGGCCGCGCTTGATCCAGCCGACCGCATACTCGCCGATCACTTGCTGTTCACCGTTCATCACGCGCCCCTTGTCGTTGGGGATGACAGCGTGCCAATCGTCGAAAGGCACGCTCGGCAGGGGCACTCCGCGATAGCCGATGGAGCGGAAAACCAACCCGACGGGCAGCGTCTCGTGCTCGTCGGTCGGGCGAGGGCGAATCGAGCCATCATCGCGCTTGTAAAGCTCGTTGCGCACCGCCTTCAGCCCCTCTACGCGCTCCGTGCCCAAAACTTCCACCGGCGAGGCCAAAAAACGCAGGTAGATTTTCTTGGGTTTGCCGCTGGGCGGGCGCTGGGCGAACTCTTGCAGCAACGCATAGTTGCGCTGGGCGTCGCGGTCGTTGGCCGTTTCCAGATACTCTTTGCTGGCCGGGTCGAGTTCCAAATCGCGCGAGTCAATGATCAAGTCCGCTTCGGCCAACTCGCCCATTTCCTTCAGTTCCTTGGGCGTGAACTTGGCCTGCACCGGCCCACGCCGCCCCAGCAAGTAGATTTCCTTGACTTTGCTTTGCGCCAACGCTTCTAGCGCATAGTCCGCGATGTCGGTGGCGCGCAACTCTTCTTCGGTGCGCGCCAAAATGCGCGCCACGTCCATCGCCACGTTGCCAATGCCGATCACAGCGGCGCGCTCTTGGGAAAGGTCGAATTGCAAAGCGTGGTGGTCGGGATGTCCGTTGTACCAGGCAACGAACTC
>CAZZNC010000530.1:0-1755 GCA_964655405.1 uncultured Anaerolineaceae bacterium
TGACGCAGAAGTGGCAACGCGAGTTCGAGATGGTGGCGGGGTCGGTCGGCGCACGGGTGTACGTGCGCATCCTCAAGCGCGTGGAAGACGTGCGGGCGTTCATGGACGCGCGGCAGCCGCACACGCTGAAGGTGGGCATCATCCCGCGCGAGATGGCGAAACTCGGTGAGGGATGGCGCGCGGCGGTGCAGTGGCGCACGGTGCGCAGAGCGCGCTGGCGACACAATGAGCCGCGTCCCGACAACCTCACCGGCGAGCGCATCTTGACCGCGAACATTCCCATTTGCCCCAACTGCGGGGCGACCGTCACCCGTCGCAAGCACGGCGAAGCGGTCGTTGCCGACGAACGTTGGCTGAACCGCGCGCCGCAGAAATGCCCGTCGTGCGGTGGGGCGCTGTGGCAGTTCACGCGCACCTTTTCCGCCCCCAAAGCGGGCGAGAAGTACCCGAAGCGCAATCCGCGCACACCCCTGGCGCACTACATCGCGGCGGTCTTCCCCAAGCGCGTGTATCTGCTGCTCGCGGACGAGGTGCATGAGGCGAAGAGCACGAGCACCGACCAGGGCGCAGCGATGATGAAACTCGCCCAAACTGCCGAGAAGGTGGTCGGGCTGACCGGCACGCTCTACGGGGGCACGGCGTCGTCGCTTTACGGCTTGGAGTTCACCTTCAATCCGCGCGTGCGGCGCAACTATCCCTGGGGCGTGAAGGGGCAGGCCGGTTGGGTGCGCGACATGGGGTCGTTGGAGCGCGTGGTCGAGTACCGCCCCGAATACGACAAGGGCGGGCGCTACACCGGCAAACGGCGCGTGGAGCACAAACCCAAAGAGGCCCCTGGCTGTTCGCCGCTGCTGGTCAGGGAGATCATCGACCACACGGTTTTCGTGGGCCTGCAAGACATCGGGCGGGCGATGCCGGAGTTTGCGGAAATTCCGGTGCCGATTGCGCTGGATGCGGACATGGAGGCGCACTACCAGGAGGCCAAAGAGCAACTGGGAGGCTATCTCTTCCAGTGCCGCATGAACGGCGACGCGAGCTTTCTGGGGCGTTACTTGCAGACCTTGCTGGCCTGGCCGAGCGCGCCTTTCCGCGCGGAGACGGTGGTGCACAAGCGCCGCCTGGACCGCGAGAGCGACGAGTTCATCGAAATTCCGGTGCACGACATGCCGGGGCTGAGGGAAGATCGCATCTATCCCAAAGAGGAATGGCTGCTCGATCTCATCCGCGACGAACTCGCCCAGGGCCGCAACGTGGGCGTGTTCCTGCGGCAGACCGGCACGCGCGACATCCAACCGCGCATCGAGCGCCTTATCCGCGAGCACGTGCCAGATGCACGACCGTACATCCTCAAGGGCAGCGTGAAACCGGATCGCCGCGAGAGTCTGCTCCAACGGCAACTGGAGGCGGGCGTCAACGTGCTGATTTGTAATCCGCGCCTGGTGCAAACGGGGCTGGATTTGGTGGACTTTCCGACGCTGGTCTTCTTCGAGACGGACTACAGCCTCTTTGTAATGGGGCAGGCGTCGCGCCGCGCCTGGCGCATCATCCAAGACCGCGCCTGCAAAGTGTACTACCCGCACTACGTCGGCACGATGGAGCATCAGGCGGTGGAGTTGATTGGACGCAAGCAGCAAGCGGCCAATTTGCTCTACGGTGACACAGCGTCGGGCGGCTTGAGTGCGCTCACCGGCGCGGAGGGCGGCGGGGACTTGATGGCCGAGCTGGCAAAGGCCATCGATCAGGACGAGAGCGTGA
>CAZZNC010000531.1:0-1747 GCA_964655405.1 uncultured Anaerolineaceae bacterium
AGCCGCTGCTGGTTTTCCACCTCCAACGCACGCAACACGCGGATCATAGCAAAAGCTAACAACGTCGCCATGGCTGCGCGGAAAAGCTGCACAGGGAAACCGGTCACGCGCCGAAACAGCGCTGCGTTGAGCACGGTCGAGGGAAAAACGACGCTCTCGCCGGTGAAAACTTGGCCGACCACGCCATAGAGCGCCAACGCCAACGCCGCCAATGTCAGCCCCTGCACAAAACGCCCCATGCCGCGCTTGCGAAAGATGGAGCGCTGTTTCCAGAGTGCCCAGCACGCCAACGCCGCACCCGGCACGCCCAAAATATAGCGTGCCAACACATCGGCGGCTTGTGCCCAGGCGGGATCGTCCAGCTTGTAAGCCAAACGCACCAGCACGCACGCCAGCGCGTACATGACCAACGCGCCGATGGTCATACGCCATCTGGTGCGCTGCCCCTCGCGTTGCAAGAGGTGCTCGCCGAAGGCCAACAACGCGACAAACGAGGCTGCCAGCACGCCCAGGCGCAACCAGATCAGCCAGGCGGGGAAGGATCGGTCATAGTAGAGCACCAAGCCGCGCTCGAACATATCAAACCACTCGTGATAGCCGTGCAGCAAGCCGAAACCGGCCAGCAAACGCATCGAACGCGCAAAGCCCAGCTCCGAAGCCCTGCCGGATTCCACCAACAGAGCCAGCCCCAGCGAATAGAAGGCCAGGCCGTAAAAAAAGAAGATGGCGATGATCGCGTCATCCCAAAAGGAAGCGGACATAGCACGCTCGAAACACACTCAGAAAGCGGCGGGCATCCTCTTCATTATACCGGAGCAGGTCTGCCGCGCCGCGGAACGATGGGAATATTCCCCCATGCGGGCATGGGGGGAAAACCCAATATCCCACCACAAGCAGATTTGTTACGCTGAAAGTGGCAACGAACCCGAAAGGAAGTCAATCATGGGCGCGCTGTGGGTCGTGGTCAGTGTGACCGGGCTGTTCTTCTTGCGAATCGGCGTGCCGTTGCTGATTTTGATCGGGCTGGGTGTGACGCTGAACAGATGGCAACATAAGCGGGCGGAAACCTACCCATCCGCGCCGCCGAACTCACCCCACCCCAAACAGCCGATGCGCTTGGTGGACTATCCGCAACGCCTGAAGCACATCAACCACCATTCGCGCTCGTAGCTCAGCGTGCATCCCCCTTTCGCGTCAGGAGGCGGGCCGAAGTTGCAGGCCAAAGGTGTGGGTTTGAGGTCGTCAGTATCCCAATTGACGTAACCCCCTCCGCCCATGCCCTCCAATTTGGCCGGACCGGCTCGCGCCTGACGCTAACTTTTCCCCTCAACCCAAACAATTCCCCATACCTTTTCGCTCAAGGCCACGTGGCGGCCAAGTGCACTTGCGCCGTAGGGCAGCCGCCCGCTTGTGTGGCGTGAGGTTCGGTATAAGATGATATAAAGTGCACACAAGCCATAAGGAGAAAATGATGTTCAAGCGCGCGCAAAACGGACTTTGGGCGCTGGTCGCGTTGGTGTTGGTGTTAGGCGTGCTGAGCGCACCGCCTGCCCTCGCCCAACGTCAAGCGTCCTTCCCCGACCGTCCGGCCATGGAAGAAGCGGGGAACTGTGCCATCAACGAGTTTGACATCTTGGGGCAAGGCCATGCGTATATCCAGGGCGCTTCCGGCACGCTGCCTTCCGGCATCACGCCCGACCAAATCATTGATCCGGCCAATCCGGCGCTGCACGTCGTGCGCGAAATC
>CAZZNC010000532.1:0-1740 GCA_964655405.1 uncultured Anaerolineaceae bacterium
GCAGCGCGTCGTAGATGCGTTGCACGGTGGCGAGTGTCTTATATTGCTCGCCATCCGGCACGCGCACCAGGAAGGCGCGCGGTAGGCGTTCTGCCAGCGCCTGCCCGTAAAGCGGGGCGATGGTGTCGTTGGTGACCACGGCCACGCGGGAAAAGTCCCGCTCGGCGATGTAGGCGGGCAGCCCACTTTCCAACAAGCCCGCGCCGACCGTCACCGTATAGGTCAGCGCGCCGTGCACGGTTAGGGTGATGGGGTCAGTTGTTGCCATAAGTGGGCGATCTCCTCGGCAATCTCGGCGGGCGCGCGGCCCTCGGTGGCGACGTGGTGCGGCAAGCTGGCGTAGTGTGCGGCGCGCGCCTGGTAAAGCGCGGCCAGGCGCGCGCGGTCGGCGTGGAAGAGCGGACGGGCCGGGTCTTGCCCCACGCGGCGGACGATCTCCTCCAGCGGCGCGGTCAGGCAAACGAGCAGCGCGCGCGCCTGAACGTGGCGGCGCGTTTCGGCGTCCAGCAGCGCCCCGCCGCCCAGCGCGATCACCTGGCGGCGGCCTGCGGCCACCTGGCGGCAAATTTCCGCTTCCAGGCGGCGGAAGGCCGGCTCGCCCTGCTCGGCGAAGATGTGCGCAATCGGGACGCCCGCGCGAGCCTCAATCAGCGCGTCGGTGTCCACAAAGCGCCAGCCCAGCCGCTCGGCGAGCAGGCGTCCGACGGTGCTTTTGCCCGTGCCCATGAAGCCGGCCAGCGCGATGTTGGGCGCGGCGGCGTGTGCGTTTTCGCGTTCTGGTGCGGGGACGCTGTCCCCGCGCCCCTGCCAGGGGGCGTCGCCCCCTGGATCCCACCTAACGGCGCGGCGCGCGCCGTTAGGCGAGTGGCCCTCAAGTGATGTTCCCTTTGCGGCGGACGCTCGTCTGCTGTGCGCCCCCCTTGCGGTGGGTGCAGGGAGCTGTGCTCCCTGCTGGGGGCGCGGGGGCAAAGCCCCCGCCTCACCACCACCGCCCTCACCCTTCCGCCGGACGCTCATGTTTCCCACTCCTCATAGCCGAAGCGCCAGGGCTGCCCGGCCATCGGCAGATCGTCCAGGTGGGCGCGGCGCAGCGTCTGGAAGCGCGGGCGCAGTTCCTCCAGGCTGTCGCCGCCCAGCTTGCGCAGCAATTCGTCGGCCAACACGAAGGCGATCACGGCCTCTAGCACCACCACCGCGCGCGGCACAGCGCAAATGTCGCTGCGCTCGTAGCGCGTGGGCGCGGGCTCGCCGCTCGCCAAATCCACCGACGGCAGCGGGGTAAGCGTGGTGCTGATCGGCTTGAGCGCCGCGCGCAGCACGATCGGCTGCCCGTTGGTCATGCCACCTTCCAGGCCGCCCGCGCGGTTGGTGGGGCGGTGGAGCTGGCCGCTTGTGTCTCGCGCGATCGCGTCGTGAACCTGCGTGCCGCGCAAGCGTGCGTTGGCAAAGGCCGGGCCGATCTCCGCGCCCTTGACGCTGGGCACGCTGCACGCCGCGCCGACCAGTCGCCCGCTCAGGCGGCGGTCGTAGTGCACGTGCGCGCCCAGCCCCGGCGGCACGCCGAGCGCCACCACCTCGACCACGCCGCCGAGCGTGTCTTTGGCGATCTTGGCCTCGCGGATCGCCGTGCGCATGGCTTCGGCGGCCTGCGGGTCGGGGCAACCGATCTCGGAGGCGCGCGCCGCCTCCCAACGCGCGGGGTAGTCGGGCGGATCGTCGGAAAATTGCGCGGCCACGCCG
>CAZZNC010000533.1:0-1721 GCA_964655405.1 uncultured Anaerolineaceae bacterium
CCGCCCGCCCCGCGCTCCGCGCGGCGCAAAGCGGCTTTTGCCGCTTTGGTGCGCCGGTAGGCGCACGGCGGCGCGCCCCCCCCCGACGAACGTTCACTGCCGACGCACAGTTCCTCACTGCCCGCATGACACGTCCACCGGGCCGCGCCGAACGCGCTAGCGTTCGCGCGGCGGGGTCCAGGGGCGACGCTCGCCCCTGGCGGGGGAGTGGGGGCAGCGCCCCCACTTACGCTGCTTACGGATTTTGCGGGCGGTGGTTGGCGACAAATTCGCGCGGATCGGTGTAATTCTTGCGCAGATCGGCGCGATTCAGCCCGGGCCAATGGTACGGCTTGGACTCCAAAATCGCGGTGGGGCTGAGGTCGAAATGCAGATGAAACGCAAAGCGTCCGTCCGCGTTGCCCACCTTGCTGATCTGCTGTCCGCGCACCACACGCTGCCCCACCTGCACTATGATGTTTTCGATGTGCGCATAGCGTGAGTACATCACCTCGCCGGTGGTGATCAGTGGATCGTGACGGATCACGATTACGTTGCCCCACCCGGGCAGCCGATCCGCGTAGGTGACCACGCCGGAAGCCGTCGCGTAAACCGGCGAGTGGGCGTCCGCGTCCCAATATGGCTCGTTGAGATTGAGATCGGCGCCGGTGTGGTAAGCCTGTCCGTTGCCCAGCCGGTAAAGTCGGTCGTAGCCGGTCGCGTCGAACCAGTGCCCGGGCCACACTTTGGCGCTGCGGCGCTCGGCGGCTGTGCCGATGGGCGAATCGTAGCCGTCGGCCAGGTACTTTTCGGTGGGAATGATGCCCACCACCTGCCGCCAACGGATCGCGTCGAAGGCGATTTCGCGGTCTTCTTCGTTGGTCAGATCGTTGAGGAAGACCACGCCGGCGGTGGCGTCGTTAGCGTCGAATTGAAAGACGCCCAGCGGCACCCAGTTGTCGTAATAGCGCGACTGTTCCACGCTGATCGTTAGCTCGGTGTTGCGATCCTTGACGCCGTGCAGCTTGTAGCGGGCGTTGCTGGTGGTGGCGTGGCGCGCAGGCACAAATGCCGCGACCTCGTACCAGCCGCTGGCGACGAGTTGCGGGTCCCAGCGTGCCCAGACGGTGCTGGTATTTTGCACCGTGCCCTTATATTTCACCGTCCAGCCCATCATGCCGCGAAAGCTCTTGAAAACGTCTTCCGGCGCAGCGTTGCCGTGTACCCCGTCGTGGTATTGCGGCTTGTCCGGATTGACGAGCACCTCGATTCCATAGCGGCCACGTGCTGCCGGCGGTTGAACCGTGCCGCCCCCGTTGGGGTCGTCTGCGCTGATCGCGTGGTCAACGGCGGGAAACTCCACCGGCCCGATCACGCCGAAGCGCCACCAACTGATGCCGGTGGCGTGGTGCTGGGTGATAACGCGGTTCCGTGCGGCGACTAGCTCGGCGCGCGGGGCGTGCCCGGGCAATACAGGGAAGAGCGGCAATCCGTAGTCACGCCACGTGTTGAAACCCTCGTCAATCACCTCTTCCATCGGGCGCTGGAAGGTGTCCCAATACACTTGCAGATGTACGCTGTTGACAAAGGGACGCCATTCCTCGGGGAAGATGTTGCGCCGATGCTGTGGGCGCGGGTCAACGGCCATGGCGATATGAAAACGTCCGCCAATCCCGCGACGGATGCGCGTCATCAGCGGGCGGATGGGGCCGGGGCCGACGGTCCAAAAGCCGCTGTACGGT
>CAZZNC010000534.1:0-1706 GCA_964655405.1 uncultured Anaerolineaceae bacterium
GGGGCGGGCGGCGCGCCCAACGCGCGATCGTTGCAAACGCTCACTCGAGCCAACGGGCGCCAGCGCCGCGAGGCAACGCCCCCGCCAATCACGCGCACACACTCCGCTCATTCGACCGGCTTTTGCGCCACGAAGATCGCGCGCTCGGCGGGCGGCTCGACCTGTGGATCCAGCGGCCGCATCGCCAAGTCCAGCACTTCCACCACGGCGAACCCCGTCCGCTCCAAAAGCGCACGCACGCCCTGCACTGGATACCCACGCAGGAAAAGCGCGTCCTCGCTGCGCGCCCATGCGCCATCCTCGCGCTGATAGATGATATAATGACTGGTCAGGCTCAGCGCCTCGTAGCTGAAGCGATGCTGTACGATCACGCTCAGGTCGTCCGCGTCGTACACGACCGCGTCGCGCGTACCGTAGGCGTGCGCCAGGCCGTAGATGGTGTGCACGTCGAAGATGAAGAGTTGGCCGGCCTCCAGCGCCATGTTGACGCGCGCAAAGACGTGTTCCAGTTCCCGCAGGCTCAAGATCGCGTTGAGCACGCCGCCCACGGCCAGCACCATATCCACTGACCCGATGGGCGATTCCAGCGCGCGAATGTCCATTTCCACCAAGTCCGGCGGCTCGATGACCTGCTGTTGAGTGCGCGCCGCTTCTGCGTGTTCCTGAATATACGCGCGCGCCACTGCCAGCATGTGCGGGTTGGCTTCCACGCCCACCACACGGAAGCCGCGTTCGGCCAAGATCCACGTGGGAATGCCCGTCCCGCAGCCCAAATCCAAGATGCGCCGCCCTGCCCAGTCCAGGCTTTGGGCGCGTGCTAGATAGTGCTCGATAGCTTCTTGGGCAAAGTCCGCGTAGCCGATGCGATTGTAGATGGGGGCCAACGCTGCATAGGATGAGGAAGAAATTTTGCTCATAATACACCGCCTGTTTTGGAAGATCGAATGATGCTTCGATCATACTCGCAAAAGGCGCGCGTACCAATGGCCCGGCGAGACCGCAGGTGTCCGCAAGCTGCGGGGAGCGTTGCGGCTTTCCAGAACCAATCTTTCACGAACGACAGTGCAAACGACATATCCCGTGTCAACGTGAAGGCGTGCGGCAAACTGTGCTTGAGTGCTACCGAACCGTGATCAGAATCTCGAAGAAGTCGCGCCCGTCCGCTGAGCGCAAGCGTTGGCCGGTGAGATAGTCGTACAAACCGACCGCCAGCCGATAGTCCCCGGGTGGCAAATCCTCCGGCAAGTGGATTTGTGCGTCCGGCCCGATGTACAGCTCTTGCGGGTCGTCCCAAGTGAGCGTGGGACGGCGCGGGTCGGTCGGCGCGCCGTCGTATTGCGTGATCACGCGCAACTCGTCCGCCGGATAGAGGTGGATGAACATGGAATAGTTGCTCTGCTGACGCCGGTCAACGCGCCAATAGGGGCGCAGGGTGATCGTGTCGCCCGGGGCGTACTCCGTGCCCGCCATGTCGTAGCCCACCAAGCGAATCTGCCCGCCGTAGTCGAAATCGGCGGCCACTTGCGGAGGGGCCATGCGGTAAAAGTACGCGGTGGAACCGGCGATCTTGTCGTCACCGGCGGGAATGATCTTCACCAGCGTGAGTTGCTCAATGAACGGGTCGAGCGCCGGATCGGAGAAAATGCCTTGTCGGTCGGCGTCGGTGAACATGAAGTACATGATGCCGCGCTCGATGTAATCTTGGG
>CAZZNC010000535.1:0-1694 GCA_964655405.1 uncultured Anaerolineaceae bacterium
GCGCTGGCGCGTGAGCTGTTGGCCGAAGGCGACCGCCTTTTGGCGGCGGACGATTGGAACGGGGCCTTGCAGAAGTACGAGGGCGCGTTGCGCGTTGTCCCCAACGACCCGATGGCGCGCGAGCGGATCGACCTGGTGCGCCAGGTGCGCCAGCAGTTTGACCAGGCCACCGTACAACTGAACATGGGCAGCGGCTCGCTGGCGGAACGTGCGCGCGGCTTGCAAGAGCTGCTCAACACGCTGGCGGGCTTGCGGCAACTGCTCCCCGGCAGCGAGCGGGTCAAGGGGCTGGTGCGCGAGCTGGAGGAACGCATTAGCAACGTGGTGGCGCAGCTTTACAACCAGGCGCAAGGCGCGCTGACGCGCACGGACTCCGCGACGGTGTTGGAAGAGCGCTTGCGGTTGACCAGCGAGGCGGTGCGCGCGCTGGAGGCCGCCGCCGAACTCGATCCGGCCAACGAGGACATCCTGGCGCTTTTGCAGCGCGCGCGCCAGAGCGAGGCGGATATGGCCGAGGCGCGCCACGTGATCGAGCGGGCGTCCGCTTTGGTGGCGCAAAACTACGAAAACGAGCTGAGCCAGGCGCGCACCATGTTGGCCGGTTTGCGGCAATACGCGCAAGACCCGCGCTATCGTATGGTGGTGGCGGATTTGTTGGCGCGGCACCTGGAGCGCGCCGAGGCTGCTTTGGACGCCGGCGATCCGCAGACGGCGCAGCGCTGGCTGGACTTGGCAAAGGACGAGCCTTTCCGCATCTTGGGGCGGCGCACCGACATTTTGCGCATGGAAGAGCAGGCGCGGCAGCTCAAGCGGCGGCGCTATGTGATATGGCTGTTTACGGTGGGCGTGATCGTGCTGATTTTGGGCGCGGTGGCGTTCAGCACGCGCGACACGTGGCAACCGATCCTCAACCCGCCCACGCACACGCCTACGCTGACGCCCAGCATCACACCGACGGCCACCTGGACGCCCAGCGTCACACCGACACACACGCCCACATGGACGCCGAGCGTGACACCCACCGCCACGCTGACACCCTCGCCGACGGCCACTTTTACGGCCACGTGGACGCTAACGCCCACTTGGACGCCTTCCGCCACCTGGACGCCGAGCATCACGCCCACGCCGACGGACACCTTCACGCCGACCAACACGCCCACCGCCACCATGACGCCCAGCGTGACGCCTACGCCGCGCGTGCTGTGCATTGTGTTTGCGGATCGTGAGGCGGTGAACGTGCGTGCGCTGCCGGATCCGGTCTCTCAGCGCATTTTCACGTTGCAACTGGGGCAGGCGATGGAAGTCATGGAACAGCGGCTGGGGGCAGACAATCAGCGGTGGTATCGTGTCAACTTCCGCGTGGGGGACGCGCAACTGAGCGGCTGGGTGCGCGCGGACCTGGTGCAGGAAGTGGGAGAAAACACGTGTCCGTCGCTGGGTGGATAAAGCAAACGGCCACCCGCAGGGGTGGCCGTGTGTGGGTCGTACAAGACTTGAACTTGTGACCTCGTCGATGTCAACGACGCGCTCTAGCCAACTGAGCTAACGACCCAAGCGCCATTATTATAAACGAAGGCGCGCGCGTTTGACAAGGGTTGGCCGCGAGGTTTTGGGGCTGGGGGAGGCGGGGGCTTTGCCCCCAGAGCCGCCGCGGCTTGGCGTTGTGCATCTTGGCAGAGGGGAACGGCTATGAG
>CAZZNC010000536.1:0-1689 GCA_964655405.1 uncultured Anaerolineaceae bacterium
GCGGAGCTGCCGCGTCAGGCCAAAGTGCGGGCGCGCGCTGCGCAAAACATCCCCTCGACGGCGGGGCGCGAGGACTACGTGCCGGTGCGCCTGGCCGAACGCGAGGGCGAGCTATGGGCCGAACCGGTTTTCGGCAAGAGCAACTTGATCTTTACGCTGGTCGGCGCGGACGGGCTGCTGCAAGTGCCGCTCAACGCGACCGGCTTGCGTCAAGGCGCGTGGGCAGACGTGACGCTTTTCTGATGGGGGCAAACGTGGACGAGCGCAACTTTTACCTGGAAGATGTGCCGATGGACGAGGCGCAAGCGCGCTTGCAGGCGGCGCTGGAGGCGGTCGGCAAGTGGGGGCCGCTGCCTGCCGAGCGCGTGCCGTTACACGAGGCGCGCGGGCGCGTGACCGCCGAGCCGATTTGGGCCAGGCTCAGCTCGCCGCACTACCACGCGGCGGCGGTGGACGGCTACGCGGTGCGGGCGGCGGATACGCTCGGCGCGACCGAGACGCGCCCCGTCGAGCTGCGCGTACCGGAACAAGCGCATCCGGTCAACACCGGCGCGCCGCTGCCGGAAGGCACGAACGCGGTCATCATGATCGAGCACACACAGCCGCTCGGCGGGCCGGTGGGCGAGGAACAGGCCATCGCGATCCGCGCGGCGGTGGCGCCCTGGCAACACGTGCGCATGATGGGCGAGGACATGGTCGCCACCGAGTTGGTGTTGCCCGCCAACCATGTTTTGCGCCCGCACGACTTGGGCGCGATTGCCGGTTGCGGGCACGTGGACGTACCGGTGCGGCGGCGTCCGCGCGTGGCGATCATTGCGACGGGGTCGGAGCTGGTCGCCCCGGGGGAAACACCCGCGCCCGGGCAGGTGATCGAGTACAACAGCCTGGTGCTCGGCGCGCAAATCGAGGAAGCGGGCGGGCAAGTGGGGGACTATCGGCGCTTGCCGGACGCATTGGACGCGATCCGCGCGACGCTGGAGGAACTGGCGCCCGCGCATGACTTGGTGCTGGTGCTCTCCGGCTCGTCGGCGGGCACGCGGGACTACACCGCGCACGCCGTGCAGCTCAGCGGACAATTGCTCGTGCACGGGGTCGCGGTGCGCCCGGGGCATCCGGTGATTATGGGCATGGTGGCGGACGTGCCGGTGATCGGCGTGCCCGGGTATCCGGTTTCCGCCGCGCTGACCGGTGAGCTTTTCATCCGCCCGCTGATCGCGCGCTGGTTGGGGCAACCGGCGCCGCGCTACGAAAAGCTGCGCGCCACGCTGACCCGCAAGCTCGCCTCCCCCACCGGCGACGACGATTTCGTGCGCGTGACGGTGGGCAAAGTCGGCGACAAGGTGCTGGCGACGCCGCTTTCGCGCGGGGCGGGCGTAATCACGTCGTTGGTGCGCGCGGACGGGTTGCTGCACGTGCCGCGCTTCAGCGAAGGGCTGGACCGTGGCGCCGAGGTGGAAATTTTGCTTTACCGCACGCCGGAGGAGATCGCGCGGACGGTGGTGGCGGTGGGCAGCCACGACCCGATGTTGGACTTGCTGGGGCAATTCCTGGCCGTGCGCTTCCCGGGCTATCGGCTGGCTTCCGCCAATGTGGTCAGCCTGGGCGGCCTGGTGGCGCAAAAGCGCGGCGAGGCGCACATCTCCGGCACGCACCTGCTCGACCCCGAGACCGGCGCGTACAACGTACCCT
>CAZZNC010000537.1:0-1687 GCA_964655405.1 uncultured Anaerolineaceae bacterium
TGGTGCCGACGAGCGTGGTTGCTGTACCGAAATAGTTATAACCGCGCCAGCGCAACACAAGAAGAAACGCGCCGCTGAGCACGCCGAAAACGCCCCAGCTCAACGCTAACCCCTTGACTACGTGGCGCGCATATACACGCCGAAGGCCCCAATGCCCCAGCAACGCATACGCGGCCAGCGGCACGGGCAACAACATGATGCCGCTGGCTTTGCCTGCGAAAGCCCACGCCAACATGCCGCCACAAAGCACCGCGTCGGCTGCATGGCCTCGGCGGGCATAGCGCACAGCAAACCACGTCGCTGCCAGTGCGGGGATGGTGGCGTAAATGTCCACCAGCACCAGACGATCATAAAAGATCATATAAGGTGCCCAGGCAAAGACCATCGCACCCAACGCGGCGCCGTATACGCCCACAAAGCTGCGCATCAGCCGGAAAAGCAGCGCGCATCCTAGCACGGCAAAAAGCACGGTGAGCGCGCGAGCCGTGAAGAGCTGTCCGTTTTTCCCAAACGTTCCCGTTGCAAGCCACGCTAGCCCGTAAACCCTGCCGGAGTCTGCGTCAATGAAGAAGTGGCCGAGGCGTACTTGGGTGCTTTGGTGGATATGCCACATTTCATCGGTGAAGGGCGGGAAATGCAGCAGCGCGTGCAAGCGCAAGGCCGCGTAAAGCGCCAACAGCAGTGTTGCGCTCCACAGCTGCGCACCGGAGGACGCTTTTTCGGCACCCAACAGGCGCGCGCTGCGTTGCCTGATAGACGATTGGGGCATGGGGCACTCCTTACTTTCAGCGACGACGACGGCGGTTGCTTTCTGTGCGGCGATTGTCCCGACGGCGGTCTCCGCCGAAAAGCACGTCGAGCACGATCTCCAACACTTTTTCCAGCAGCGGGAACTGGGCAATCAGCCCCAGCACGCCCAAAACCGTGCCGAGCAAACCGGCATGGGGAACGGTCAACATCCCGAAAATGTAGTTGACGTCCACTTGCAGCGCCTGGCCCCAGATCGACACATTTTGTGGTCCGGGGGGCACGTCCGGCGTTTTGGGTTGCCACGAGATCGCCAGGCTCAGCGCAATGACCGAGCTTTGCGCGCTGTCGGCTTTGAGCGTCCAGCGCCATTCGGTCTCGCCGCCGCGCAGAAGGGTTTGGGTGGCGGGCGTGACCGGCTCGATGGCGAAATCCGGTGCGGAAATGGTGGCGGTGACGAGGGCGTCGTGCGTGTCGTAACGGTCGGCGATCAAGATCGGCGTGGCGAGCACCTCGTTGCCTTCCACTTCGGCCACCGGCTGCAACGCGCCGCCTGCCAGCGGCTTGAGCGTCACGCGCACTGATCCGGCGCGCCCGACGTAGAACGTGCGCGGCCATTCGATCTCGACGACCCGCTGCTCATAGCCGGACGTGGTGGCGTCCCTGCCGCCCTGACCGGCGCCTGTCGGCGCGTTACCGGCTTCAGCGAGCGGGGCGACTTCGACTTGTGTGCCCTCGTCGAGCACGATGTCGGTGGTGAGCGGCGCGGTGAACTGCATATCGGTGCTTTGTTCGAGTTCGCCGACGGTAAGCGGCGCGTTTTGCGCTTCTTGGGCGTCGAACGTGCCCAAGTCGGCACTGGCTGCTGCGGCGATCTGTGGTTGGACGGGGACGCTGTTGTCGGCTAGCGGAATGTCGGCGATGGCTTCCATCTGGGCGC
>CAZZNC010000538.1:0-1674 GCA_964655405.1 uncultured Anaerolineaceae bacterium
TCTCTCTTGGGGTCGCTTGCTTTGGCTTCCTGTCACTATTCTAATGTTAAGCTGCGGGCTTGCTTGTGCGCAGGGGGGACAAAAAAACCGACGCCTTTCGCCGGTCTCAAGACACTCTGCATTGTCAGAAAAAATGCGCCGTTATGAGTGTCTCAATCCCTCCCTCTCTATGCGCTTGTCAAGCAAGCACAACTCCCTTTTCAGGGCAACCTCATCCTACCACAGAACACATCGCCCTGGCAAGAGGGAATTTTTGTTTTTGGTTTCAAATCTGCTGTTCTTCCGTTGAAGAACGCGCCGAATTATAGTCTTCCTTCAGAGCCTGTCAAGGCCAAATCCGAGATTTGCTTCACAATGGGACAATTCTTCCCGTATTTTCCCGTCTGCGGATAGCAAACCCAATACGGTTTCCACCGCTTGGGGCACACTCGCCACAACCGCAGGGGTGCACCGTTCTGCAAACGTCCACACATCTGCGGCTTCCACCGCCACCACATCTATCGCTTCGTCCGGCGGCAGCTCCGCGCCAAAACGGCGCAGCGCAACAAGCGCCGTGCGCAAATTCGTGTCATGCGCCGAAGCCGTGTTCAGCGTGCCGGGCAAAGCGTCCAAAGGCATGTGGTACACCTGCCCGGGCACACCGTCTTGGGTCATCACTGCATCAAGGATAATCGCGCGCCGATAGCCAACAAGCAACTCTGCCAACGCCAACCCGCCCAGCGAAGCACAGATCACGTCCACGTGTTGCTTCAGGACGGGCGCGCTCTGCAAACGCGCTTGGAGCGCTTCGGCCACCCGCCACCCGACCCCATCGTCTGAAAGGATCGGATTGCCCAACCCAACAACGAGCATATCTACCGGCGCGCGCATCGCATCATCTCCTCAGTCCACCTCGTCGAGCAGCTCCGACGGCACAAACTGGCTGGTGTGCTGCACCAATTGCCCCGCATGATCACGCACGATCAACTCCAACGGCATTTGCCCGGGCAACGTGTGCGTGGCGCACGACAAGCACGGATCATAGGCACGGAAAGCCATTTCGATCTTGTTCAAGATGCCGTCGTCCACCTGCCCATCATGGATCAAGGCAGTGGCCGCACGACGAATGCTGATGTAGATCGGAGCATAGTTGTTGGTCGTGCCGACGATCAGATTAGCCTGCTGCAAAATTCCATTTTCGTCGGTGATGTAATGGTGCGTCAGCGTGCCGCGTGGCGCTTCCACGATGCCGATGCCCTCGTGCGGGGTTTCGGTGGGGAGCGCGCGCACCTCCGGGCTGGCGACTTCTGTATCTTGCGCCAACTCCAACATGCGCTCCGCCGCATAAAGCAGCTCGATCACACGCGCCCAGTGTGTCGCCAGGGTATGGTGCACCGGCTTGCCGCCGAGTATCTCGTACATGCGCTCGTACTCGGCTTGCGCCAAGGGCGTTGCCATGCCGTCCGCCGCGTTGAGCCGCGAAAGGGGCGTCGCACAGTAAACGCCGCTATCCTTGCCGTCCACAAAGCCCTTCCAACCCACCTTTTTCAGATAGGGGAATTTGAGATATGACCAGGGTTCGACGTGTTCGGCCACGTACTCACGGTATTCATGCGGCGCGTACTTGCAATGCTCCACGCCGTCAGGGTCTACCACGCGCACCCGCCCATCGTAAAAGTTCACACGGTTGGCCTC
>CAZZNC010000539.1:0-1669 GCA_964655405.1 uncultured Anaerolineaceae bacterium
CGTCCACCAACGCCGCCTCGCAGTTCGCGTCCACTTCCGTATCGTTGTTCAGCAGCACCACGTTCTCGCCGCGCGCCGCCTCCATGCCCGTGTTGCAAGCGCCCGTGAAGCCGCGATTTTCCGGCAGCGCGATCACGCGCACCTCCGGATAGCGTTCGACCAGCAGCTCCAACGAGCCGTCGGTGGAGGCATTGTCCGCCACGATGACTTCGAGGCGCGGGTACGTTTGGGCGCGCAGCGCGTCCAGGCACGGCGGCAGGTGGTGCGCGCCGTTCCAGTTCGGGATGACCACCGAAACGAGCGGCTCATCCGGCAGGGGGGGCAGCGTCACATGGGCTTCGTCAGGCATCGTCACGCTCCGCGAGCAGCCCCTCAGCGCGCAAAAAGGCAGCCACCGCCTCTTGCCAGGGGCGCAACGTGATCCCCAGGTGCGCGGCGGCGAAGTTGCGCAGCACGGCGTAGCGCGGCGGACGCGAGGCGCGTGGATATTGCGCCAGGGTGATCGGCACAATCGGCACGTGAGCGTAACCGGCCAAGTCCAAGATGTGCCGCGCGAACTCGTAGCGGGAAGCGTAACCCGCGTTGGTCAGGTGATATGTGCCGTATTGCTGCGTGGTGAGCAGTTGGGCCAGCGCGGCGGCCAGGTCGTCGTTGTAGGTGGGATTGCCCACCTCGTTGGTGACCACGCGCAGCGGTTTTCCCGCCTGTGCGCGCCCCAAGATCGCTTGGATGAAGTTGCGCCCGCCGTGCGCAAAGAGCCAGGCGGTGCGCACCACGTAATGGCGCGGCACGAGCGTCCGCACGATCTGCTCGCCCGCCCATTTGCTATAGCCGTAGGGGTTGACCGGCGCGGGTTGGTCGTATTCCAGGTGTTCGCGGAAGCGCTCACCGGCGAAAACTTCGTTCGTGCTGACGTAGAGCAGCGCGGCGCCGTGCTGCTGACACGCCAGCGCCACGTTTTGCGTGCCCAGCGCGTTGACGCGCAGCGCCTCTTCGGGGTGTTCGGCGCAATAGTCCACAGCGGTCAGCGCGGCACAATGCACCGCGATCTCCGGTTGCGCCTCGGTAAAAATGCGCTCCACGTCGGCGCGCTGGGTGATGTCCGCCTCGTCCAGGTCAACGCCGGTGACTGCATGTTTCCGTGCGCTCAAGAGCGCCGTCAAATGGCTACCCAGGCGGCCTTTGGCCCCCGTAACCAGGATGCGCATAGGTCTTCCTCGTTGTTGTGGTTGGTCCCTGTTTATTATCGGCGAATAGTGTAACACATTGTTTGCCCAACTGCTGACCTCGTCAGCGAGAAGTAGCGGGGGCGTCAATAACCCCCTAAAATATTTGGGCACGAAACTATTTGGACGATATGTTTTAGAACCCACTTCGGAGAGAAGAGAAATGACTTCAACGCTGGGCACACCCGGAAATCCCCTCCGCGTCGCTATCATTGGGGCAGGTCCGTCGGCGTTTTATGCGGCGGAACACCTGCTCAAACAACTTGGTGATGGCGTTAAAGTGGATATGTTCGAGCACCTGCCTACGCCGTTTGGCTTGGTGCGTGGTGGTGTGGCGCCAGACCACGCCAAAATTAAGTCGGTGACGCGCGTTTATGACCGTACCGCGTCCCACCCCAACTATCGCTTTTGGGGCAACGTGACTTATGGCAAAGACATTTCGC
>CAZZNC010000540.1:0-1659 GCA_964655405.1 uncultured Anaerolineaceae bacterium
CGAATTTTTCCGCCGGTGCGATGCGGTACGTTTCGACGAGTTCGTCGCGCAAACACGGACTGATGGTGATCAAGCGGTCGGAAAGGCGCGCGGTCAGCCACTCCAATGTCAGGAAGAGCCGCGTTTTGGGCGGGCCGAAGTAGCCACGGAAAACGTGGCCGTGAAAGGTATGCACGCGCACCGGCACGCCCGCCAACCACGCCGCCACGCGCCCCACGAAGCCCGCTTTGGCCGTGTGCGTGTGCACCACGTCCGGCTGCCAGCGGCGCATCAGCCGCCAGAGCTTGAGCAGCGTCACCGCGTCCCGCCAGGGGGAAAGCGCGCGCCCCAGTTGCGGGATGACGCGCGGAGTGATGCCGCGCGCTTCCAGCAAATAGGCCATGTCGCCCTCGTGCGGCCCCACCTGCCCGCAGACGAGCAAACTCTCGAAGTCCGGCGGGGCGAGATGCTCGGTCAGCAGGGCGACGTGCAGCGCCGGCCCGCCCACGTTCAGGCGGGCGATGATGCGCATGACACGGATCGGGCGGGTGGGGTGAGCGTTCATAGCGTGGCGCACGGTTCGGGAGCGTCCAGGTTGCGGTAAAGCGTCAGCGTGCGTTCGACCATGCGACGGACGGTGAAACGCGCTTCCAGCCTGTGGCGACCGGCCTGGCCGCGCGCACGCCGTTCGGCGGGGGCGCTCAGGGCAGCGCGCAGCGCCTCGGCAATGGCGGCGGGGTTGCGCGGCGGCACCAGCCAACCCGTTTCGCCGTCCGCCACCACTTCGGGGATGGCGCTAACTCGCGTGGCGACAATCGGCACGCCCAGCGCCATCGCTTCCAGGAAGATCAGCCCGAAACCTTCCCACAGCGAAGGGGCCAGCAACACATCCAGCGCAGCCATGACCGCGTGGGCGTCTTCCCGCCAGCCGAGGAAGTGCACCCGCTCGCCGACGCCCAGCGTGTGCGCTTCGGCTTGCAGCGCCTGCTGCAAAGGGCCGCGCCCCGCCAGCACATAGTGCGCCGAGGGGAACGCCTCCGCCACCTTCGCAAAGCCGCGCAGCCCGTAAACAAGCCCCTTTTGCCGGATCAGGCGGCAGACCGAGCCGATCAGCAATGTATCTTCCGGCAAGCCCAACTCGGCGCGCAAACGGGCGCGTGCGTCCGGCGGCGCGCTGACCGTTTGCGGGTCCAGCCCGTAATGGATGGTGCAGAGCTTTTGCGGCGGCGCGCCTTCTGTGCGCAAGACGAATTGGCGCACGGCTTCGGAGATCGCGATTCCGGCGTCCACACGCCGCCACATGCGCCGGTCAAGTTGGCGCACTAGGCGAATGCGCAGCGCGCGGTTGTCGTTGTGGCGCGACGTGACCACATGCGGCACGTTCGCCGCCCGCGCCGCGCGCACGCCGTGAAGGTCGGCGTGGATCAGATGCGTATGGACGAGATCGGGCGCGGCAGTGCGCAGCTTTTCGGTGAGTGCCGCGAGCAAGCGGCGGTCGAACACGCCGCGAATGGGCAGCGTTTCCAGCGGGACCCCTTGCGCGCGCGCCAGCTCCTCGAATGCCGGTACCGAGTGCCCCGCAGCCACCAGCGCCCAAATGTGCGCGTCCACGTCTGCGGCGCGCTGCGCGGCGGCCAGCGTCAGCAAATGCCGCTCGGCGCCCGCCACGCCTGCGACTTT
>CAZZNC010000541.1:0-1657 GCA_964655405.1 uncultured Anaerolineaceae bacterium
GCCGCTTTCCAACACGCAGCGCGCCGCCAGTTCGGGGTTGGCGTCCCGCAACCACGCGATCACCGGCGTGCAGTCGTCGCTGTGCAGCCCTGCCAGCAGGATGGCGGTTTCCTCCCAACCTTGCGGCTTCCACCAGGCGTCCGGCGGCCAAAACTGCGTCGCGGGCACGCCTTGCCGAAGTGCTTTCCCCAGCGCGTGGGCCGCGAAGAACTCTTGCAGCAGTTGGTGGGTGAAGCGCACCTCCTCGCCGATCTCGATCAGGCTGGCGCTGGCCGCCAGGTAAAGCAAGTGGTCGGGGTCGGCGTCCGGCGCGGCTTCCGCCACCACACCGCGCGCCCAGGCATAAGGCACGCGCGTGCGCCCTTCCTGTTCGCGCTGCATCCTTTCGGCCAACGTCGCCAGCGCGTGGCTCTGGACGTCTTCCGCGATCCAGGGTGGGCGTGTGCGGGCGGCGGGCTTGCCGCGCTGCTCGAAGAGCATCCGCACGAAGTCCGCGAAGAGTTGCCCCCGGTTGCGCGGCACTTCGCCCGTGTCGCGGAAGATGGCAATCGTCAGCGTCAGCAAGAAGGGATTGCGCACCAACCCTAGCAGCCCCGGATACGCGCCCTGTTGCGCCTGCTGTCGGATGCGCTCGAGGTAGCTATCTTGTGTGGTTGTGGTTGCGCGTGCAATATCATCGCCGAACCAGAAGTCCTCGAACGAGCGCCCTTCGCGCTGCCATATCGTCCAGATGGCGCGCAGTTCGGCGGGCACGAGCGCCCAAAAGAGCGTCTCACGTTGTGCGGCGTCCAGCCCGTAAGCGGCCATGAACTGCTCAATGCGCGGCAGGTCGAGCGGCAGCACGTCCACGCGCTGCAAGTCCAACTTGCGCTCGATGTAGTCCAGTTTGCGGCAGCTCAGCATCACCCGCACGTCGGGGTTGGCGTCCAGCCAGGTTTGCACGCGGGCGACGTTTTCGTGCGCCGTTTCGTTCAGCCCGTCCAGTAACACCACGGCGCGTTTCGGCAGGTAGTGTTCCAGCGGGAGCGCGTCGAAATGCTGCCGGATGTAGGCTTCCAGCGGCCCGCCCGTGTAACCGCCCAGCGGCACGAAGATCGGCAGGGGCTGGTCGGGGTTATCTTTGGCGGCGTCGGCCAGTTGGTAGGCGAAACGGCGGAGGGTGGTGGTCTTGCCGCTCCCCGGGTCGCCGATGATGGCCACGCGCTCGAACCTGGCCAGCGCCTCGCTGAGCGCCTCGAAGCTCTCGACCGTCTCGACGGCATCGTCGTCTTGGGGGCTGTGGCGCTTTTCCGGGTGGATGGCCATGGCCAGCTCGGCCAGATAGGCCTCGATTTCCGGGTCGGCGTCGCCTTGTAAGGGAACGGGGGTTGGACGGATGCGTGCTTCGGCGGCGGTGTCCACGTACACCTTGCCCCAAAAGCCACATTCGCGGGCGACGTGGCGCAAATAGGCCAGCTCGCGCTCACGGAGGTTTGCCGGCGCGGGGGAAGGTGCGCGTTTGCTGCGTTCGATCTTCTCGAGCAGGGCGGCGAAGGCTTCTTCGTAGTTCGCCTCATCGAAGAAGTCCTGGTAGGTGACCCCGGCGATGATGAGCGGAATGGGCGTGCGAGCGGCGCGGGCGGCGAAGACCGGCTTGCCGACGTCCTCTTGGGTGGCG
>CAZZNC010000542.1:0-1649 GCA_964655405.1 uncultured Anaerolineaceae bacterium
CCGACGAATTAGAGATCGACGAACCGATCCGCTACCTCCAGCGCGTGACAGACAAGGACGCTTACAACGACCTGGTGCAGGCCAACCAGTCCCCCTACGTCTGGGAGCCGCTGCGCACGCCAAAAAGCGCCTGGGGATCGCCGCTTGTCGTGGTGCATCCGGCGCTGGCAACCTACGATCCAGAGCAAGGCTTTCTGCCGGAACAGGGCGGGACGTGGCAATCCCAACCGCCCGCCCCCAAACGCCGCGACAACAACGCACACACCTACCGCCTGGAAACCTACGAGCAGCATATCGCGCTGGTTTACGAGGCGGCGTTTGACGTGGTGGCGGGCTTTTGGCACGAGATGGCCTGGGCGGCGGAGCGCCTGGAGCAACTTTACGGCTGGCCACGTGGCAGCGTGCGCAGCGCGGCGGAGTTGGCCGTTTTGTTGCACGACGTGGGCAAGCTCAACACCAAGTGGCAACGCTGGGTGCGGGACTATCAGAAGCAGATCGGGCGCACCACCAAGCCGGGGGAAGCCTACGCCCACACCGATCTGCTCACCGACGAGCACCGCGCCGTCGAGCGGCACATGCCCCGCCGCCCCTGGCACGCGGTCGAAGGAGCGTTGGCGGCGCTGCCGACGCTCGCGCAAATCTTCGGGGAAGAGCACCCGCTCACAGACGCGGTTTTCAGCGCCATTGCGCGCCATCACGCCCCCACATCGGAAATGAACCGCGCGTTTCGCCTGGTCGAGGACGCCCTGACGCATGTGCGCGTGCCGCAACTGGCGGACGTGCCGTTGGAGCTATGGGGCATGGGCGAGGCCGTCCCCGCAGACGCAGGCGCGCGCGATCTCATCGCGCAGCCGGAGCGCAAGCGCGCGGCTTTTTGGGCCTATGTGTTGATCGTGCGCGTGTTGCGCAGAGCCGACCAGGAGGGGACGCGATTGGGAACATTGCAAATCACATGAAAAGGAACTCCGTTTGCCTGTGAAAGGAGACGCTATGGACGCATACGACCAGTTTTTCGTAGACAAGGCCAATCGCACCTTCGCGGACACGCTGACCGCCTTCGGGCTGGCGCGGGTGCTGGCCGACCTTTTGGAGCGGCAAGAAGACAGCGGCGACGTGCTCATCACCGACCGAGGCGGGTACTTCCAACTGACGTGCTCGCCGCCGTTGGAACGCGCCACCGTTGAAACACTCGCCACTGACCGCATCAGCCCGATCCCTGCGATCCGCACGGAAAAGAACACCGCCTCGCTGCCGGAAGACGTTCCCGCGTTGGACTACGCAGCGGATCGGGAACAAGTCAACGCGCATTACGCCGCGCGCAAGGCTGGCGCCGAAAACCCGCCCCCCCTGCCCCCGTACTGGGAGATCGAGCGAGCGCTCAACCCCGGGGCGTTGAGCGGCTATAACCGCATGGTGGTGGACTGGTGGCAGTTGGGCGCGCTGCAAAGCGACGCCCTGGAGCTACTTTTGGCGCTTTACAGCACCACGCCAAACGACTACGCGGGGGCGCTTGCCGTGTGGAAACAGATCGGCGCGCCCAAGACCATCAAGGCGGAAACGACCTGCCTGCAGCCTTTCAATCCGGACCAGGGCAAGGGGCAGAACAAGCCCAAAGCCGACGGCCTCAGCATCGGTAACACCAAAGGTCT
>CAZZNC010000543.1:0-1620 GCA_964655405.1 uncultured Anaerolineaceae bacterium
GCCCCTGGGCAAGGATTGGGCTTTGACAATGCACACCAAGCGTATGGCCGCGCTGCGGGACGATTTGTCCCCCTTCCAAAAAAATGCGTTTGACATCATGGTGCTTTTTGCCGGTGGGAGTGGCTGGATTTGGCTGGGCTGGATTCTGGCGCAACCGAACGGAAAAGTGCTTTCCCTCGAAGCGCAATTGGGAGCGGCATTTCTCATCGTCAGCGCGGCAGCGGGCTTGCTTTTACGCAAGCGTTGGTTTGAAACTGCCAAGCAAGGACTTTTTGTCGGCGTGATGAGCGCGGTGGTGTGCGCGGCGTTTGCTTTCGACTTTGCGGTGGCGGTGTTCTTTTTCATCCCGCCGATCATTTTCTCGAGCGTGTTGCTCGGTCGGCGGGCGTTTTTCTTCATGGCATGGGCTGCGAATTTGTTCATTTTGCTGGTCGGCTTTGCGCGCACGCCTACGGCGGGGCTTTTCCGGCAAGTTTTGATCCCCAGCGTCATCGTGGTGCTGGTGACCGTCGTCGCGTATCTTTCGGTCGAAAACTTGCATATTGCCCTGGTGTGGTTTCGGCACGAATACGAGCGCGCTTACCACAACCAGCAGATCGCCAACGAACGCCAAGCCGAGTTGCGCCGTGTGCTCAAGTCCTTGGAAGTGGCGATGAACAACCTCGAACGCACCAATTTTCAATTGGCGTTGGCACGCGAACAAGCCGAAGAGGCCCGGCGGCTCAAACAACGATTTGCCCAGACCATCAGCCACGAACTACGTACCCCGCTGAACCTGATTGTGGGATTCACCGAGCTGATGGCCCAGACCCCCGAACATTACGGCAGTCCCTTGCCTTTGGCCTATTTGCGCGATCTGAGCACCGTTTATCGCAACGCCTGCCATGTGCAAGGGCTGATCAATGACGTGCTCGACCTGGCGCGCATCGAGGCGGCCCAGATGAGCATCACATTGGAACAAACCGACCCCGTGCAACTGGCGCAAGACGCGATCAACACGGCGCGCAGCTTGGTGGAACAGCACGGATTGACCTTGCAACTGCAAATCGCCTCGGAACTTCCGTCCATTCCCCTCGACGCGCTGCGCATCCGGCAAGTGCTGTTCAATCTGCTCAGCAACGCAGTGAAATGGACGGATCACGGCAGCATCATGGTCAAGGTCTACCGCCAGGGCGATGAGATCGTTTTTGCGGTAGCCGACACGGGCGCAGGCATTGCACGCGAAGATCTCCCACGCATCTTCGAGGAATTTCACCAATTGGATAGCGGCACCCGCCGTCGTCACGGTGGAGCAGGGTTGGGGCTGGCGATCAGCAAGCGTTTTGTGGAGCTGCACGGGGGCCGGATTTGGGTGGAAAGCGAGCAAGGGCAGGGGAGCACCTTCTACTTTAGCTTGCCGATCACTCAAGATTTGTCGGACACAGAAGCCGATCAAGATGTGACCGATATGTTGGGAACGGCCCGCCAGCATTTGCGAGAAAAGCCTATTTTGCTGGTCGTGACACGCAGCTTTGCGGCGGCGGCGTTGCTGACGCGCTACATTCGACGCTGTCGGACAGTGGTCGTGCCGGACTTGGAGCAAGCTCGCGTTACTTTTCAGTACACCGTTCCGCAGGTGGT
>CAZZNC010000544.1:0-1604 GCA_964655405.1 uncultured Anaerolineaceae bacterium
GTGACGCTGCAATTGTTGAGGAAATTCGCCGCCGACTTCGGTAGCTGGATAACCGGACGCAGTCGCGTTTGCCGCGCGTGCGCCCTCGTGGTACATTCTGCGCGGCATCGTGCCTCGAACCTGCATAACCAGCCGGAGGAAGCATGACCACCGACACGTCTCACACCCAAGCCCCGCCCACTAACGACGCCTGGAAGCTCCAGGTTTATTTGATTAGTGCGTTGATCGGGCTGGCCGTTGGGCTTTTGGCCGGCCACTTCTTCGCGCGCGTGAGCGAAGAGAGCGGTCGTCCCCCTGCTCGCTTGAAGACGATGGACGCGCTCAAACTGGCGATCTCTGTACTGGGCGTGATGCGCCAAGTGACAGATTTGGGCGCGGACGGCGGCAAAAAATAGGCGTTCGTTTCCCTTTCCCCGCATGATTTCCGTTCGCCGCGCTACCCGTTCCGTTGAGCTGCGGCGCGCGTGGCGGATCGGCGGTTGGGTGGCCCGCGCGTTGGTGCTGCTGGGGCTGCTGAGCCGCGTCGCACCGGCACACCCGCTCGTTTTCCTCGGCCCGCCGCAAACCGTCACCACGCAGCACCCCGCCGTTTGTGTCCATACTCTGCTGACCAACGAAGTCGAAGAGTGGAAAATCCAGCGCACACTGCAACTCGTGCGCGAAATGGGCGCGCCCACCATCGTTGAGCTGTTCCCCTGGGCCTACGTGGAACGCGCGCCCGGGGAATACGATTGGACACACGCGGATCGCGTCATCCAACACGCGCAAAACCAGGGCCTGCAAGTGATCGCGCGGCTGGGTTTGGTGCCGGACTGGGCACGTCCGCCCGTGCACGAGCGCGTGACCACGCTCACCTATTTGGACGAAGAGCACTTCGCGGACTTCGCGGCGTTCGTGGAGGCGTTCACGGCGCGCTATGCGGGCACGGTGGTCGGCGTGATCATTTGGAACGAGCCGAACCTCAGCTTGGAGTGGGGGGGGCGCGCACCCGACCCCGCCGCGTATGTGGAGCTGCTGCGCCTTGCCTACAGCGCTGCCCACGCCGCCAATTCGCAAATCGTGGTGCTCGGCGGCGCGCTGGCCCCCACGTTGGAGCCGGAAGGCAGCGGCGCGGGCATGAACGACCTACGCTATTTGGAGCGCATGTACCAGGGCGGCGCGCGCCCCTACTTCGACGCGCTGGCCGTCCACGCCTACGGCTTCACCGCCCCGCCAGACGATCCGCCCGCGCCCGACAAGCTCAACTTCCGCCGCGTGGAGCTGCTGCGCGCGGTCATGGCGCGCTATGGGGACGTGGGCAAGCCAATTGTGATCACCGAAAGCGGGTGGAGCGACGACGCGCGTTGGGTTTACGGCGTGCGACCGGCTCAACGCATCACCTATACGCTGCGCGCCTTTGAACTGGTGGAAGCGTGGCCCTGGGCCGAACAGCTCTGCCTCTGGAACTTCCGCCAACCGCAAGACCGCTTCAACCGCCGCGATGCCTACTTTGCGCTGGTGTCCTCGCAGTTCGACTGCAAGCCCATTTACGAGGCTGTGCAAGCCTATGCACACGGCCAGCCGTACCCGTGAGCTTGCGGGACGCTGCCCCACACCCCGCCGCT
>CAZZNC010000545.1:0-1587 GCA_964655405.1 uncultured Anaerolineaceae bacterium
TGACAACGCCGGAGGCTGGCGCCAGGCCCTACGCGCAAGACGGGCGCGTGCGCGCCTACCAGGTGCGGCATGTGGCCCCGCGCTTGATCTATGCACGTTATGAGCGGGCGCGGGCGTATGAAACGGCATTGGTGGACGCCCCGCTGCCGACATTGCACGCGCTGCGCATCGAGGCCAAGCGGCTGCGCTATGCGCTGGAATTTTTCGCCGAAGTCTTGGGGCCGGAACAGCGCGAGGTTTTGCGTGCGCTCAAGGGACTGCAAGACCATCTCGGCGCGCTGAACGATACGCGCGTGGCCCAGGAAGAGTTGCGGACCTTCCTGGCCGCGTACAACGCGCACTATAGCGGCGTGCCGCGCTTTTTGCGTCCTGATGTGGGCGGAGTTTGGGCGTTCTTGGAAGCGCAGCACACCCGCCAAGAGCATTTGCGCGCCACGCTGCCGGAGCGTTGGGAGCAGGTTTTCGGCGAGGAGGCGCGGCGCGCGTTGGCGTTGGCCGTTTCCGCGCTCTGAGCGCACCCCCTCGGCCTCGTAAAATTTAGTGCGCGGGCAACACGTACCCCGTCGCGAAGACGCGCGCTTCTGCCTCTTGTGCGTCCCCTGCAATGAACGTAAAGCGTGCCTCGAAGCTGGCTTGTGCCCCAGGCGGCCATGTGCCGTCCGCGTTGGGGAGCTGGAGCACGGCGTTGGTCAGCGCGATCACCTTCTCGTCCGCACCCACCAGTGCCACCGTGACCACCGGCATAATCAATGGGTCTGCGCTGTCGTTGGTGACCGTGCCGCGCACTACGTAGCCGCCATTTTCGTCCGGCGTTTGTTCGGTGATTTCTGCGGGTAACCCAAAATGTCCGGTGAATTGTTGCGTGCCGTTATTCTCGTACCAGATGCGGCGCTCGGTGCCCGCGTACTCGTTCGGTTTGGTCGCCCAGCCGCCCACGTAGAAGGTTTGCCCGGGCGGGATGTCTGTGATGGGAGGTGGTGCAGTGAATTGTCCCAGTTGGAAGCCGTCAGATGCCAGCATGGTGATAGTCACGTCCACACGGTTGAGCGGGTTGGCGGTGTCGTTGCGCATCGCGGCGAAGAAGTAGACCGTATCATCCACGGCGCCGCTGTTCTCGCTGAGCACGGTCAGTCCGTCCCGCACAATCAGCTGGGGTTCGAGCAACGTCAGCTCGATGGCGGGCAGGTCGGTGGGCAGGGGCGTGGTGGAGCTTTCGGCAACGGGCTGGGTGGTTTGGGCTGGTGTGACGCTTGGAGGGGGCGGCGTTTCTTCAGACTTGCCTCCGCAAGCAGCCAAGACCGCGAGCAGCACGACGAGTAGCGCAAGAGCGTATAAGTGGCGGATATTGGTGCGCATGGCATCCTCCTTATGTTACTGTGTACGCAGGGGTGCGCAATTCTACACCTCGCACCCTGATTATACGGATTGGGGCGGGGGGCGCTACGAAGGGGTGTTCGCGTGTTGTTGGCGTGCTGAGGCCGAAGATCGCGGCTGGGACCGATTGCGCGAAGCAGTGTGAGGACGCTGCTTCTTTGTGGGGTACTACACGGCGGGCACGTTGCTGGTCAAATCCGCGGGCATGACGGC
>CAZZNC010000546.1:0-1573 GCA_964655405.1 uncultured Anaerolineaceae bacterium
GACATGCCGGAACAAGATCAAATGGGGGGAGGGCTGAGCCATGGCGACCTCCTTTACCACTCTGAGTGTAAGCCCTTGCTACATGAAATGATAGCGCAAACTGGAATTTTCGTTGTGCGGGCGCTGTGGGGTGTGTGGCGGGGGCGCTGCCCTCATATCCCCGCAAGGGGCGGAACGCCCCTTGACCCCGCCGCGTCGAACGCTGGCGCGTTCCGCGCGGCACGGTGGCGCGGGGACGGGTGTGCTCGGCGACTGCCCGCTGCCGATGAGCGTCCGCCGTCGTTGGGCGCGCCGCCGTGCGCCGAATGGCGCACCCAAAGCGGCTTTCGCCGCTTTGCGCCGCGCGGAGCGCGGGGCGGGCGGCGCGCCCCCTGCGCACGGTAACCGCTCAAGCTCCCCTGCGGCGCGTTGTGGATGCGCTCACGCCGCAAGGCGCGCGTGGCGCGGCTTGCGGGGGGTGCAGGGGCGGGAACGCCCCTGCTGGGGGCGCGGGGGCGAAGCCCTCGCACTAACACACAGGCGGGCGGGCGACAGGCGCGCCCACAACGGAGGAGCGATGCGCATTTCACACACACGCGAGTTACGGATTTGCCGCGCGGCGCGTTTGCTGGCGGCGGGGCAATCGCCCGCCGAGGTAGCCCGTGCCGTGCGCGCCAAACCGGAGACGGTCGCGCGCTGGCAGACGGACGAGGACTTTTGCGCGCTGGTGGACTGTTTGCGCACGCACGGCGAGGCGCGGCGCGCGCTGGACACGCTGGGCGCGCTGACCGGCGAGGCAATCGACCGTTTACGCCAGGCGCTGGCCGGTGACGACGACCGCTTGGCGCTCCAGGCCGCCCAGCAGGTGCTGGATCGCGTCGGGCTGGTGCGGCGCAGCGTGGCGTTGGGAGAAGAGACGGCGGAACAAGTGATACGGGTGGAATATGTCAATCCAGAAGGTCAGCCTATTTCAACCGCACCCTGGGCAGCGCGAAATCCTGCGGCATCCGGCGCGCTTCAAGGTGGTGGCGTGCGGACGCCGCTTCGGGAAGACGGAGACGGGCAAGATTCTGCTGATTGAGCGGGCGTTGGCGGGCGCGGTGTGTTGGTGGGTCAGTCCCACCTTTCGCATGGCGGACGACGTGTGGCGCGCGCTGCAAGACGCGCTGGACGGCGCGATCCGCGAGCGCAGCGCCTCCATGCGCCGCCTGGAGCTGTGGGGCGGGGGCGTGATCCGCGTGCAGAGCGGGCACGAGCCGGACGCGCTGCGCGGGGCGGGTATCGACCTGGCCGTGCTGGACGAGGCGGCCTACCTTTCGCCGGAGGTGTGGCACGCGGCGATCCGCCCTGCGCTTTCGGACAGGCGCGGCGAGGCATTTTTCCTCAGCACGCCGCGCGGACGCAACTGGTTTTGGGCGCTGTATATGCTGGGGCAAAACCCCGCGCGAACGCAGTGGAAAAGCTGGCGTTTTCCCACCGCCGCCAACCCGCTCATCGTGCCGGAGGAGATCGCCGCCGCGCGCGAGCAGTTGCCGGAGCGCACCTTCCGCCAGGAGTACCTCGCGGAGTTCCTGAGCGGCTCCGGCGCGGTCTT
>CAZZNC010000547.1:0-1566 GCA_964655405.1 uncultured Anaerolineaceae bacterium
GGCCCGCTCAAAACACGACTCTTCCTGACATTGGAGCGGCTGACCGCGCGCCTTTCCGACCGCCTGATCACCATCAGTCCGCGTTTGCGCGACGAACTCGTCGAAACGTACCGCATCGCACCGGCGGAAAAATTCGTCGTTGTGCCGCTGGGGTTGGAGCTGCGCCCGTACCTGGAAACGCCACGCGGCGGGGGCGCTTTCCGCGCACGTTACAGTATCCCGCCGCGCGCCCCGCTGATCGGCATCGTGGGGCGGCTTGTGCCGATCAAAAACCACGCGCGTTTCCTGCGCACTGCTGCCCTGCTCCGCCAACGCTTGCCCGAAGCGCGCTTTGCCATCGTGGGCGATGGCGAGCTACGCGCCGCGTTGGAAGCCCAAACGGAGGCGCTCGGCTTGGCGGACGCGGTGACCTTCACCGGCTTTTTGCGCGACTTGCGCCCCGTCTACAGTGACCTGGACGTACTGGTGATCTCCTCGGACAACGAGGGCACGCCGGTTTCGATCATCGAGGCGCTGGCGGCGGGCGTGCCGGTGGCTTCGACGGCGGTCGGCGGCGTGCCGGACTTGTTGCGCGGCGGCGAGCGCGGCCACCTGGCCCCTGCCGGTGACGCAGACGCGCTGGCCGAAGCGATCTTGGCCGCCTACGCGGGGCGTGAGGCGGCGCGGCAGGAGGCGCTGCGGCAAGAGATCGACGCAGAGTACGGCGCGGAGCGTTTGGCGCACGACCTGGCCGCGCTCTATCGGCAATTGCTGCGCGAAAAGGGGAAGCTGCCGTGACCGTGCGCGTTGTTCCCACCTCGCCACTGCGCCGCTGGGCGATCGGGCTGAGCCTGGTCACGTTTCTGGTGGCTTGCTACATGCTCACCTACAACGGCTACGCCTACAGCCGCGACGAGTGGTTTCTCTTCGACGCCACTGAAAGCGTGGCACGGCGCGGTACGCTCGAACAGAATTTTGAGTTCGACGCCTATCCCCCCCTCAGCCTGGCCGAAGCGCGCCCGCCCAGCGTGGACGCCGAGCCGCTGCAACCTGTCTTGGCCGCGCCGCTGTTTTTGCTGGCGCAAGCCTTACCGGCGATCGGCCTGGCGCAGGCGGTTTGGACGCTCAACGTATGGATCACCGCGCTGACGGCGGGCGTGCTTTACGCTTACGGGCTGGCGCTGGGCTATCGGGCGCGCGTGGCCGCTGTGGTGGCACTAACCTACGGGCTGGGCACGATGGCCTGGCCGTACAGCCGCACATTTTTCCGCGAGCCGCTCTTCACGCTGCTGGCGCTGCTGAGCGCATACCTGTTGCGGCAGGTGCGTGTACGCTTGAGCGCAGAGGAACGCCCGATCAAAACGACGCTGGCTTTCGTTGCCACGTTTGCGGCGATGTTGCTAGCGAAGGAAGCCGCCTTGTTGTTGCTGCCCGTGTTGGCGTTGGAGGCTATGCCCGCGTTGGGGCAGCGCGTGCGCGTCAACCGCCGCACCGTGATCGCGCTGACTGCCCTGGCGCTGGTCAGCGCGGCGTTGGTGCTGGCCGTGCTCAACCTGGATACGTGGTTCGGGCTAGAAGTTCGGCGCT
>CAZZNC010000548.1:0-1563 GCA_964655405.1 uncultured Anaerolineaceae bacterium
TGAACGAGGCGGATTTGCACGATGCATCACGCTTGTTATCTTTTTCATCTGCCCCATTGGGGGAAACAAAAAAACGCCCCGGAAGTTGCCATTCCGACGGCGTTCTTAAAGAGGTATTGCGCTCAAAAACGGTGCAAAATACACCACTAGACAGTCGGGGCGCCCGGATTTGAACCGGGGGCCTCTTGCACCCCATGCAAGCGCGCTAGCCAAACTGCGCCACGCCCCGAATCCGCGCTTATAGTAGCGCCAGTGCGGGCCACTGTCAAGAGTGGGTTGCGGCTTTTGCCCCCTTGCACAACCGAAAAAACACAACTTGGCGCGGCAAAATTTTCCCCCTCAGTTGTTCCCTCAGCCTTCGGTCAAGCGTTCAGCGAGTTCGTCTAAAGTTTTTCCGTTTTCACCCGCTGAGCGTGCTATAATAGCGGCGGCGTCGTGATTTCACGGCGCGTCTTTTTGTGTGTGCACGTTCCGGATAGACGTAAGGAGCACAATTTCATGACGGGGAACGCCCAAACCTATCGTGTCCAAATGGCCGATGTCGTGCGTGATCTGCCGCTGATCGAAGTCGCGCCCGGTGTGCGGATCGCGTTTGTCGACTGTCTCAATGACGCGGGCCTGACACGCGCCGCCGTCTGCGCCCTGGCCCCGAAGCTCGAACCTTTTGCCCCACAGGTGCTTGTCACGCCGGAAGCCAAGTCTATTCCGTTGGTGTATGGGCTGGCGGTGGCGTTGGAATGTTCGTATGTCACGCTGCGCAAAACGCCCAAAGCCTACATGCTGAACCCGATCAGCGTGGAAACACAGTCCATCACGGCAGCGGGCGAGGTGCAAACGCTGTACTTTGACGCGCGCTATCGTGAGCGGGTGGCAGGGAAGCGCGTGGTGTTGGTGGACGACGTGGTCAGCACCGGCAGCACGCTCCAAGCGATGCAGCAGCTCATGGAGCGCATCGGGGCGCAGGTGGTCGCGAACGCGGCCATTTTCACGGAAGGCGATCCGCAACGCTGGACGGACGTGGTGGCGTTGGGACATTTGCCCGTGTTCGTCACCGAGAAGAATTAGCGCGCAGAGCAGGGTGGGCGGAGGGAACGCAACAAAACGCCAGACCACCGGCAAGTTCCCGATGGTCTGGCGGGGTGTATCATATGCGCGGCGCACTGTGGCGCGCTATTTTGAAGACCCCATCGTGATGCCGGAAATCATACGCTCGGACAAGATGACGTAAATGGCTATGGTGGGGATCATCACGATGACGATGCCCGCAAAAAGGCTGGCCCAATCCCCTGTGTAGCGCAGCGCGTTGCGCAGCGCGTACAACCCCAGCGAAAGCGTGCGCGTTTTGGGGGTGTTGGCGAAAACCAGCGCCAATTGGTATTCGTTCCAAAGGCCGATGAAGTCGAAGATGGCGGCGGTTAGGATGCCCGGGGAAGCCAGCGGCAACATCACGCGGAAAAACGTCTGATAATCGTTGCATCCGTCAATGGCGGCTGCGTCTTCCAACTCTTTGGGCAGCGTGGCGAAAAAGCCGGTCAGGATGAAGATGGTGAAGGGCAGCGACAA
>CAZZNC010000549.1:0-1513 GCA_964655405.1 uncultured Anaerolineaceae bacterium
CGTATATCGCACAGGTATTGGATCGTCCACCGCGAAGTATTGCGCCCATAGCTGCTGATACGTTCCATCGCGCGCCATATCCTGCAAGGTGTAGTCCATCAGCGCACGGAACTCGGCATCGTTGCGCGGGCCGGCAAAGGTGATCGGCAGCGCGTCCCCATAAGGCGTTTCCAGGATCGTCACGCTGTCTTCGTACCCCTGGCGCTGCAAGGCTACCAGGCGCAAATGGTCGCCGAAAATGGCGTCTATGGTGTGCTCGACCGCCAGCGCATAAAGGGCGTTGTCCTCGCGCTGGATGGCATACGGTTCGTTGATGTTTTGCCCTACGCCGAAATATTCGGCCAGCGCCTGGATCTTGTCCGCATCCAGCGAGTCATCCGCAAAGTAGCCAACCCACCAGCCCGTGCCCAGCATATCGCCGAAGCCGGTTTTGATCTGCGAGCTGCGCGGCACGGCCAGCCGGTCGGTGGTCAGCGCATAGGACTGCGAATACTCCACGCGATCCGCCCCGTCCCAACGCGCATCCACGCCGACCGCCACGTCCGCCAAGCCGTTGGCGACCGCGTCCACCGCCATCAGCGGCGAGATCGGCACGACCTCGATTTGCACACCCCAGCGCCGCGCCATTTCCGCGATCAGCGCCTGGTTGAACGGGTCCAACAGCCCGATACGCGCGTTGGGCGCGTCCTGGTCGCTGGGCACGATGCCTGCCACGCGCAGCGGTTGCCCGCTGTCTATGCGCGCGATCACCGATTGCGTTGGATAGGGCATATCGGTTGGGTAGTCCGCCAACGTGCGCTCGTCCGTGTAAAGCATGTCATAAACCGGCACCAGCGCGCCGAAGTCTATGGGGTCTTCGTTGAACCACTGGCGGAAAATTTCCTCCAGCCGCCCACTGGCCTTCAGCCGCTGCAAAGAGCGGTTGAGCACGTTGCGCAAGTTCACGTCGTAGCGGCGCATGGCGACCGCGTAATATTCGCTGAGCACCGGCTCGTCGATCAGGCGCATTCCCTGCCGACCGGCGCGGCGCAAACTGTCCAGCGTGCCGACCATGCCCGCCACCTCGCCCGCCGCCAGCGCATCCAGCGCGGCGCTTTCGGTGAAGTACGTCAGCACGTTGTACTCCACGCCCGTCCGTGCCATCCAGTGGCGCAAGGCGCGCTCGCTGCGCGTGCCGATGGGCACGGCAATCGGACGACCGGACAGATCGGCCAGCGTGTTGTAGGGGGCATCGGTCAACACGACCATCATTTCGTGGTTGGCGTAGTAAGGGTGGGAAAAGTCGAATTTCTGCTCGCGGTCGCGCGCGATCACCTGCTGCCCGACGAGCACGTCCACATGCGCGCCCAGCAACATCTGGTCGGCGTTTTGGCGCGTCACCTGCACGAACTCGATCTCGATGCCCAACTCGATGCCGATGGCGCGCATGATGTCCGCCTCATAGCCGACCACCTCGCCGCGTTCGTCCAGCCACGTGAAGGGAAAGGCGTTATAGAGCGTGCCCACGCGCAGC
>CAZZNC010000550.1:0-1502 GCA_964655405.1 uncultured Anaerolineaceae bacterium
AGTTCCGCTGCTTGGGCGATAGCCGCAGGGTTGCCGACCGACGTGCCGCCGAATTTCATGGTCAGGGTTTGCATACGTTCCTCTCCTATCCGCGCCGTCCCCACTCCAAACGAAAAAGCGCGGAGCCGGTTTGCTCCACGCTTGGGGGTGTTCTGGTGACTTAGTATTGCTCACCCGTCGCCCACGTCGGCAGCAACCGGCCCTATTCCACCGGCCATCGTGCCGGTGGTGGTCGTCATCGGCATAGTGAAGGTGTGCATTGCGCCGAAACGAAGGGTGAGCATGGTTGCTTTTCGCCTATGGGCCAACGATTTCGTACTGCGCACCAGCGTAGCACGATTGGGAAGACAAGTCAAAAAAATGGCGCGCTGATCGGTCGGACGCGCCGCTTAGCTCAACGGACGGGCGCGGTAGTGGTCGCAGTGTGCGGTCAGCGGACACACCTCGCAGCGCGGGCTGCGCGCTTTGCACACCTGCCGCCCGTGCCGGATGAAGTTCAGATGCGCGGGATAGTAGTCTTCCGGCGGGATGATCGCTTCCAGCTCCAGATGCGCGCGTTCGGCGCTGGTCTTGGGGCCGATGAGGCCCAGCCGTTGGGTGACGCGGTGGACGTGCGTATCCACCGGAAAGGCGGGCTTGTTGAGCGCAAAGAGCAAGATGATCGCTGCCGTCTTTGGCCCGATGCCGTCCAAGCTGGTGAGCCAGGTTTTGGCTGTCTCCACGTCCATCGTGCGCAGAAAGTCCAGCGTGATCGTGCCGCGCTCTTCGCTGATGCGCCGCAGCGCGGCCTGGATGCGCGGCCCTTTGCGGTTGGAAAGCCCCGCCGAGCGGATCGCCGCGATGACCGCGTCGGTGGGGGCGTCGCGCACCGCTTCCCATGTGGGAAAACGTGCCCGCAGTGCCTCGAAGGCCATATCGCGGTTGTGGTCGGTGGTGTTCTGGCTCAAGATGGTGCTGACCAGCTCCTCGACCGGCGAAAGGTGTTGCCGCCAGGTGGGGTAACCGTAAACCTCGCCAAGAATACGTGCAATTTCGCCGTAGCGTTTGCGGCGATAGGCCAGAGTTTCGGCGTCCAAGATGGGTTTGGGAGATGTTTTGGGCATGATATTTTCGCAATGTGGGGTGCGTCAAACGACCAAATCGTCGTACAGGCGATCCAAGCTCAAATCCGGCGCGACGGTTTCGCGTGTGCGCAACGTCAGCGCGGCGGCAGAAACGCCCAGCCGCACCGCCTCGTCGAGCGGAAAATCGCTCAGCAGCCCAAAGATTACCGCGGCGGTCAGCGCGTCACCCACGCCGGTATTGTCCACGACCTGTGTGCGCAGCGCGGGCACGTGTCCGGCTTCGCTGCCTGCCGCATAAGCGAGGCCATGTTCGCCCAACGTGACGATGGCGAATTGTACCCCTTTGCTCACCAGACGTTGGGCCGTTTCGATAGCTTCTTGGCTGGTGCTGGGGGGCTGTGCATTGTCGCAGAAAACGGCGGCTTCGTGAGCGTCCGG